>JAYWDA010000142.1:0-2106 GCA_043780105.1 Pseudobdellovibrionaceae bacterium
CGCATGGACGCGCAAATGCGATCCGTATTATCTAAATAAATATACACAACAACAGTCTGCCCAACTTTTAGGGTCCGCGTTCTTTCACGAAAAGGCAGAAATAAATCTTTTGGTAATCCCCAATCTAAAAAAGCACCGACAGGCTCTAGAGAAACCACTTCTAAACAAGCAAAATCCCCGACTTGCGCTAGTGGCATTTGTGTTGTTGCAATCAATCGATCATCAGAGTCATAACAAATAAAAATATCTAACAGGTCTCCGACCTCACATTCGTTAGGCATGTCACGCAAAGGTAAAAGAATCTCGCCGTCTTCGCCGCCATCCAGGTAGACGCCGAAATCAACATGCTTTAAAACTTTTAATTGATTAAAGTTGCCAATCTGAACCATTTGATCCCTGACTTATAAAATAAGCGGTTTTGGATTTAGATTTTGCGTCCTGAGCCAGTCAGGATTAAAAATCTTTGATTGATACCTTAAAGCCCCATCGCACAAAATTGTCACGATTTTTCGACCGGGGCCACTTTGAGCAATTTTCCAGGCCGCACAAATATTTAAAGCGGCCGAAGTTCCTACTAAAAGGCCTTCATGTTTTGCCAAATGATAAAGCATATCAATCATCTCTTGATCTGAAATCCTAAGCGCGTCATCAATCAAGGCCTCTTTAAAATTGGCCGTCAGGCGCATAATGCCGATACCTTCGGTGACGGAAGAACCTTCCGTTTTAAGCTCGCCCGTTTTAAAATACTGATACAAGCCAGATCCGAAGGGATCTGCGACCGTGGTTTTAACGTGCGGATTTTTTTCTTTTAGAAATCGAGACACGCCTGAAAAAGTTCCGCCTGTTCCCATGGCGGCGCAAAAATCCGTGACGGTCCCTTGCGTCTGCTGCCATATTTCCGGACCGGTGGTCGTAAAGTGAATTCTGAAGTTTGCTAAGTTTTCAAATTGGTTGGCCCAAAATCCGTTGGGATCGGCCTCAGCTAAACGGCGTGCTGTATGGTAAAAATGATTTTGATCTGTAAAGGGGACAGGTTTTACTCTAACAACATCCGCACCTAATGCTTCAAGGGTTTGATATTTTTCTATGGCTAAGTTTTCCGGCAACACCAGCTTCGTTTTATAACCCATTTGCGCTGCTAAAGTTGCAAGACCAATTCCAGTATTACCCGCGGTGCCATCATAAATGACTGAACCGGGCATCAGGTGACTCTGCTCCTGAGCTTCCGTTAAGATTCCAAGCGCAGCTCGATCTTTAACACTCCCACCGGGATTTAAAAATTCGGCTTTGCCCCAGATTTCACAACCCGTGCTATCGCTTAGTGATTTAATTTTAATCAGTGGAGTATTTCCAACAGCAGCTTGCAGAAGGCCTGACTGCATTTTAGGACGCAGCTTCAATCACATAATGCGGCTCATTGAGGACAGGTAAAGAGATTATAAAAGTAGTACCTTGTCCTTTGGTCGACTCAACACTGATCTTTCCGCCCATTTCGGTGACTGCACTTTTCAAAGCATCTAACCCCACACCGCGACCAGACATATCTGTCACCCGCTGAGCCGTTGAAAAGCCCGCTTCAAAAACCTGATGAATTAGTTCCACGTCCAACATTTTATCAGCTGCTATAACACCATTTTTTAAAAGTTTTTTCCGGACTATTTCAGGGTCGATCCCTTTCCCGTCATCAGAAATTCTAATTTCCATCGTCGGGCGAAGGCCGTCTTTCAAATGACGACAAGCAATTCGAACTTGACCAGCTTCAGGCTTTCCTAATTTCTGTCTTAAGTCAGTGGCCTCGATACCATGATCCACTAAATTTCGAAAAAGATGTTCTAAGTTTTCCCAAACGTTACCATAGCGTTCCGGCAGGATACGCACATCATCACCTGAAATCTGTAATGCTAAAACTTTTTTTCGCAATGTCTTGGCTGTTTGTTGCACTAAGCTATCAAATTGCATCAATACATTTGCCACCGGCACACAAAGAATTTCATTTACAAAAGAGTGGTAGACATAATCCATAGAGGTGTTTGGCACTTTTAATCGACCTGCAAAACTATTCAGGCTGTCCAGGTTAACTTCTCGAATGGCTTTATTTTCGCGGAT
>JAYWDA010000143.1:0-5900 GCA_043780105.1 Pseudobdellovibrionaceae bacterium
GCCAAATGCAGCCCAAGCCTTAGTGAACGATTTGGATTTGATTTTAGTAAAACCAGACGGCTCACAAGTGACATCAGGGGATCGCTTGAACAATCAAGAGATCATCGAGCTTTCAGGTTTACCAGCTGGAGATTACAAGCTGATCGTTCGCGGAGTTAAGGTTCCCCAAGGGAAAAACGGACGCCAGCCTTTTGCTTTGATTTACACTTTAAAGTAGTTCGGAAAAAAATTGAAATTGAAAAAAGCGAGGGCTGAAACTCTCGCTTTTTTTATTTGTAGGCCCCAGAGATCCCAGGCATCATCGTCGAATGTCTGGAATTAAAAGCCGCTTTCTAAATTTTTATGAAAATAACGAAAAAAAAATCGATATTGTCTTCTTTTTAGCGGGCTATGTCTTTGATGCCCTGATTGTAGCCGAAGTTGATGAGCCCCACGCTATCATCCAGCAAATTATCTACTTGGTTCTAATCGGTTTAATACTTGGTTATAATTTGCTGATCGAATCGGGCTCTCTTCAGGTTCCCGCACGATTTCAAAAAGCGTGGAGCTATCATCAGCTGCCCCTGCATTTTTTCTTGGGAACGCTTTTAAATATTTATTCTTTATTTTTTATAAAAAGCTCCTCCCTATTTTCGTCAGGGCTTTTTGTTTTGTTGTTACTGGCTCTAATTATTGCCAATGAGACTAAGCTAGTTAAAAAAAGTAAGGTGAATTTAAAAATTTGTTGGTTTGTCGTTTGTTTGTTTTCTTTTTTCTCGATTATGATTCCTGTGCTTTTTGGTTTTATTGGTTGGGTGCCATTCTTAACTTCATTTTTAATGTCGGGCCTTGCCATCTTTGTCTTTTATTTTGCGGTCCGAGTGCGGTGGAATCAGCAAGGCGACTTAAAAGCACAAATCCTATTTCCTTCGTTTGCGGTTTTAATTCTTCTATTCGTTTTCTATATGATGGGTTTACTGCCTCCGGTTCCTTTGGCCGTTGAAAAAATGGGCATTTACCATGACATCAAAAAGGATAACGGCCAGTACTTAGTGTCTTTTGAAAAAGCCTCGTGGAAGTTTTGGCAAGAGGGTGACCAAGATTTTATTGCAGAGCCCGGCGACAAGGTTTACTTCTTTTCAACAATTTTTTCTCCTGCCCGGTTTGATGATACGGTACTGCTGCACTGGATGCTGAAAGAAAAAAAAGGCTGGCGCACAACCGACAAGATTCCCATGCGACTTTTAGGCGGGCGAAAATCTGGTTTCCGTGGCTTTGCAGTTAAAGAAAAGTATGAAGACGGCGACTGGCAAGTGCGAGTCGAAACCACCGATGGCCGCGAAATTGGTCGATTGTATTTTCACATCACCCGAGTTGATCAATTTAACCCGCAAAGGGTGTTCGTAACTCAAATCCGCTAAAATTTTCATAAAATCACAAAAATGCTGAATTCCTGAGCAAGAACAGCCTCCAAATGGGCTTCTAGAGCTGCTTATAACGCTAACAGTTGCATATAACAGAGGAAATTTTACTAAATTGGCCGCCATAAATTGATAAGTTGTGTCAAATTTGTTATACCTAATCTGCTCTGATTCAAACCTGAGCCGGGGGTGTCTTAATGGTGACTTTTAATGTTGGGGATAATGCAGTCTATCCCGGTTATGGTGTCGGCAAAGTCACATCAATTGAAACCAAGGAAATTTTAGGGAATAAGCAAACCTTCTACTCGATTCTGATTATTGAAACGGGCATGAAGATTATGGTTCCCCGAGACAACGTGGCGATGGTGGGATTACGTCCTATTATTTCAAAAGATGAAGCCAATAAAGTTATAGAAATACTTAAGGTTAAAGAAGTAAAGATTGATAACCAAACATGGAATCGTCGTTACCGCGAATATATGGAAAAAATCAAGACAGGTTCAGTTTATGAAATCGCTGAAGTCTTAAGAGATTTGTTTCTGTTAAAAGCTGATAAAGAACTCAGCTTCGGAGAGCGTAAGATGCTTGATAACGCTCGGGGTTTGCTTTTAAAGGAGCTGTCTTTGGCGACAACCAAGGATGAGCTCTTTTCAGAAGAAGAAGTTCGTTTGATCTTTGGTGTGAACGCTTAAGCCAAAAACCAAAATTTGGAGTTAAAAAAAAGGACCTCGAAAGGGTCCTTTTTCATTTCTGGGGTAAGATTGCCTTTTAAGGCTAAATGAAGGACAAAAAAGGCTTATCCTAGGAGAACTCTATGTCGACAACCTCTGAAACTGTTCGCGTTCGATTTGCCCCTTCTCCGACGGGATTTTTACACGTCGGCGGTGCGCGAACGGCACTTTATAATTATCTGTATGCTCGACAACAAGCAGGCCAATTTATTATTCGCGTTGAAGACACTGATGAGGCTCGCAGCAGCGAAGAATCTTTGCGAGGCATGCTGGATGATCTGACTTGGCTAGATTTAAAATGGAATGAAGGCCCTAACCCTGAAACTTTAAAAGATATGGGACCCTATCCTCCGTACCGTCAAAGTCAGCGGCAAGATATTTACAAACAAGTCGCCGAAGAACTTCTGCAAAAAGGCAAAGCCTACTACTGTTTTTTAAGTGATGAGGAGATTGCGGATCAGCGGGCAAAATCAATGGCGGCAGGCCGAGCTCCGCATGTGGTGTCTCCGTATGAAGATTGGTCTTTAGAAAAATCATTAGCGGAAATAAAGTCCGGAAAAAAAGCTGTGGTGCGATTTAAAACTAAAAATTTAAAAAAAGATTATCTTTTGCCAGATTTGATCCGCGGAGAGGTCAAATTTCCATCAGATATGGTCGGTGATTTTGTTTTGTTAAGATCCGAAGGCATGCCAGTTTATAATTTCTGCTGCGTCGTTGATGACTATATGATGAAGATGACCCATATTTTTCGCGCCGAAGAGCATCTGTCGAACACCTTACGACAATTAATGATTTACGAAGCGATGGATTGGGCGACGCCGCGATTTGGGCATATCTCTTTAGTGTTAGATGATGATCGCCAAAAATTATCAAAGCGAAAAGGCGCTGTTGCTTGCGGCCAATTTAAAGATGAAGGGTATTTACCAGAGGCTCTGAAAAACTTTATTTTGTTATTAGGTTGGAGCCATCCTGAGGGCAAAGAAATCCTTTCCATGGATGAGATGATTCAATCTTTTTCAGTAGAGCGATTGCATACTTCGGGCGCTGTCTTTGACCGAGTGAAATTAAAATGGATGAACGCCCAGCATTTGCGAGCCAAATCCAATTCTGAACTTTGGAAATTAACTGAGCCTTTTTTAGTGAAGGCTGGTTTTACATTACCAACGGACCAAGCCTGGCAAGAACAGTCCATCGAGGTCTTTAAAACTTCCATGGAAACCTTGGTCGATGCGGTCGAGCTTTACCGTCCGTTGGATGATTCGCAATATGAAATATTTCCTGAAAGTGATGAGACCTTAAAATGGGAGCCGACAAAGGCCGTTTTACAAGCTTGGATTGAACTTTTAAAAGCTCATCCTGGTGAGCAAATGACGGAAGCCGAGTTTTTAAAAATGCAGGATGAAGTCAAAAGCAAAGCTAATGCCAAAGGGAAAAATTTATTTATGCCGATTCGTGTAGCTGTTATCGGAAAACCGCATGGCACTGAGCTTAAAATTTTAATTCCATTAATGAAAAAAACATCGTTGATTGCACGGGCTGAAAAAGCATTGGCAAAGGCCTAGGGATGAAGCCTTTAAAAATCTATAATACGTTAACCCGGACAAAAGAAGACTTTCAACCGTTGAAAGCCCCTGCGGTTAAAATGTATGTTTGTGGTCCGACCGTGTATGACCTTTTGCACGTCGGAAATTTTCGCGGTCCTGTCGTATATAATTTAATTCGCAATTGGTTAAATCACTTAGGTTATCATGTGACCTACGCGCTTAATTTTACAGATGTCGATGATAAAATTATCAATCGCGCCAAAGAACAAAATAAAGATCCACTCGCCCTCGCGCAGGAATTTATTTTAGAATATAAAAAAGATTTTTTAAGCCTGGGATTGCAAGCTCAAGATTTAAATCCAACGGTCACTGAAACGATGCCGGAAATTGTAGGCCTGATCGCAGATCTTGTGGATAAGAAAAAGGCCTACGTCACTGGACAAGATGTAATGTACTCGATTCAAAGTTTTCCAGAGTATGGCAAATTAAGTGGTCGAAATGTCGACGACTTACAAGCCGGTGCCAGAGTTGAAGTGAATGAGAAAAAACAAAATCCTTTGGATTTTGCGCTTTGGAAAGGCGTTAAACCTGGCGAGCCCTTTTGGGATTCACCCTGGGGACATGGTCGACCTGGTTGGCATATTGAATGTTCAGCGATGATTTGTAAGCACTTTGGGCATCAGATTGATATTCATGGTGGCGGCACGGACCTAATTTTTCCGCATCATGAAAATGAAATTGCGCAAAGTGAAGGGGCTTTTCAGGAACCTTTAGTTAAATATTGGATTCACACCCAGATGCTTAACTTTAGCGGCCAAAAGATGTCAAAATCATTGGGCAATATGATGTCGATGCGCGAGTTTTTAAAAACTTACAACGCTGAAATTTACAAATGGATGATTCTTTCCAGCCATTATCGAAGCATCTGCGATTTCAGCAATGAAGCGGTTGATCGAGCGGTCACAGGAATTGCTCGAGTCTATTCAGCTTTGGCCATGGCTGAAGAGCATGTTAAGGCGGGCACTGAAGTAAAATTTGACGCTGCTTTTGATAAAATAATTTCGGAGGCCTGGCAGAAGACGGAAGACTGCCTGAGCGATGATTTTAACACTCCTGAAACGTTTGCTGCGATGTTTGAAGTCGTTCGCCAGTTCAATACTCAAGTGAAGCGGGGATTAAAGACGACGCCTGTTATTGCTGGAAAATCTCAAGCTCTGCTTGAGTTTTCCTTAAAACTAGGAAAGCCGATGGCGCTGTTTCAAGAACCACCTTCTCAGTTTCTAACAACGCTTGATGATATGCTATTAGTCAAAATGAACCTAAAACGCCAAGATATTGATAAGCTAGTGACTGAGCGCGCGGCAGCTCGGATTGCAAAAGATTTCACAAAATCTGATGAGCTGCGCGGGCAATTATCGACTTTAGGAATTTCTGTGATGGATTCATCAACGGGTTCGTTTTGGGAAGTCACTAAATAAACCGGAGATCCTCGTGGCTAAAACTTTTAAAAAAAACTTTGAACTGGTGTCGGATTTTAAACCGGCCGGTGATCAGCCAAAAGCCATCAAAGATATGTTAGAAAATTTTAAAGCAGGCCTGCAGCATCAAACGCTTCTTGGCGTTACGGGTTCGGGTAAAACATTTTCCATGGCGCATGTCATTGCAGAAATGAATCAGCCGGCCTTAGTGCTTGCACCCAATAAAACTTTAGCAGCGCAGCTGTACTCTGAATTTAAAGAATTATTTCCAAAAAATGCGGTTGAATATTTTGTCAGTTATTACGATTACTATCAGCCGGAAGCTTATATTCCCTCCAGTGATACCTTTATCGAAAAAGATTCAGCCATCAATGATCAGATCGATCGCATGCGCCATTCTGCCACCAGATCTTTATTTGATCGCCGGGATGTGATTATTGTTAGCTCCGTATCGTGTATTTATGGTTTAGGAAGTCCCGAAGCTTACGCAAACATGATGGTGCACGTGCATGCCAATTCAGCCTTGAAGCGCGATCATTTTTTACGAGAACTGATTCGTATTCAGTACCAAAGAAATAATATTGATTTTCACCGGGGAACGATTCGAGTTCGAGGTGATATTGTTGAAGTTTTTCCTCCTTACGAAGAACAGCGCGCTGTTCGGATTGAGTTTTTTGGTGATTTTGTCGAAAAAATTTCGTGGATCGATCCTTTGACGGGCGAACTGTTAGAGGAGCTTGATCAAAT
>JAYWDA010000144.1:0-2622 GCA_043780105.1 Pseudobdellovibrionaceae bacterium
AGAAAAACACCCAAAAGATCTTTAAGAACAATCTTGATTGTCTGGTTTCTTTTATTTTCAATTTTGCCCTTAGGCTTTGTCACTGGTTACTCGCTTTTAAAATTCGAAAAGGCCATTGATAATGAACTGACTCAAAGATTGTCAGGCAATGCCCGCGAGATCAGTGGAATGCTAGCGGACTATCAATCAGGCTTTCAGCAAAAACGGGACAAGTATCTTCGTGATCCCAATTTATCTTTTAATTTAGTCATGAATGATGGCTCAAGCCTTAAGCAAATGGCAGCTCAATGGTTGAAAACTGATTTTTCAACAAGCTTAACATTTTTCAATCGCGAAGGCCGTCTGCTGATCAGTGTTTTTAAAGACCAAAAAGGTGAAGTTCGTTCTTTTCAACCTGTCCAGCAAGCTGTTTTTTTATCAGAAAAGTATCTGGCCACGATGAAATCAAATAAAGATATGGGTCTTACAGAATTTGGTGAGAACCAAAAGATGTCTTTAATTCTAATTTCTAAAGTCCAAAATGCGGCTGGAAAAACCAGTGGTTATATTGAGCAAATCCTAGATTTAGATCACGCCTTTTTTCAAAAAATTAAAACGCGAATGAAGCTGGAGTTGATGGTTTTTAAGTCTGATGGGCAATTCGTTGTCGGCAGCCATTCTGAATTTAATCAATACCCAAAAGATTTTTTTAAGTCGGTTATTTTTTCTCACAAGGATCCATTTTTTGATGTGAAGATTCGCAATGAGCCTTACGGTTTTGTAGTCTATCCCATTGATTGGGGCCAAACTAACTTTTTTATTGCGCCTGGCGCCTCTAAGGGCGATGTGAAAGCTGTTCTTAAAAAAGTGAACTATGCATTTATTTCGGTGGTTGGAGCTGTCGTTTTACTTCTTATTATTACGATTCTTTTCACCAGCAGTTGGGTTTTAAAACCTTTATACGAACTGGTTGAAGCCTTGCAATCCTTTGAAAGCCAAGAACAAGTCATCACGATTCCAGTAAAAAATGACACGGAAATTGGTCTTTTGACAGAAAGTTTTAATCAAATGAGTTTAAAAATTTCGCAGGCCCGGCGAGATTTAAAAAAGAAAATTGACGAACTTGAGGCCGCTAACAAAGATTTGCGAGAGACACAGACGAAACTTGTTCATTCCGCAAAAATGATTAGTCTGGGGCAACTGGTCGCCGGTGTTGCGCACGAGCTTAATAATCCAATCGGTTTTATATTTAGTAATATGGCTCACCTTAGGGATTATTCTCAGCGACTGATTTCTTTGATCGAAATTGCAGAAAAATCACCTGAGACTTTACCACAGAAAAAGGTAGAACTTGAATATGATTATATCGTAATGGATCTTCCAAAGTTAATTACCTCTTGTGAAGACGGAGCCCAAAGAACTAAGGAAATTGTTCTAGGTTTAAGAAACTTTTCTCGTTTGGAAGAAACAAAATTAAAAGAAATCGATCTGCACAGTGCGATTGAAGCTACGCTGCAGCTTCTGCAAGGTGAAATTAAGGGTCGTATTGAAGTCTCTGAAAATTTTGAACCCATCCCATTGGTGTCTTGTTATGCCAGTCAAATTAATCAAGTCTTGATGAATATATTATCCAATTCAGTTCAGGCTATCGAAGGAAATGGAAAAATTTGGATTTCCACCCAAACTTTAAAAACCCAAAAATCTAAACAAGCCAAAATTCAACTTTCAATCCAAGACAGCGGGCGAGGCATCCCACCGGCCATCTTGGAAAAAATATTTGACCCTTTCTTTACAACAAAAGATGTAGGACAGGGAACAGGTTTGGGCTTAAGTATTTCCTATGGAATCATTCAAAACCATGGTGGTGAAATCCAAGTTCGTTCTGAGGTTAATGTGGGTACTGAATTTATCATCATCTTGCCCGTAAAACCGCCCACAAAACTAGTATAAAGTCTGGATTTTAGCCCTCAGCCTAAAATTCCGATATCAATCATGAGTATGAAAAAGCCTAACGATAAAAAAAATAACAACAGCGTTTTCTTAGGATTGATCCTTTTGCTTTTAGCATTAGGTCTTTTTTTATTTGAAGATCAAGAAGCGCAAAAGCCCAAAGCTCAAACCAACTTTAGGTCGAAAGAAACGCAAGACTTAGTCAATCGCCACTTACGTGAAACCAGCCAAGATATTGCGCTGACGCAGCAAAAGGCCGCCATCGCTGCACAGAAAGAAATTTTAAATTTGCAAAAATCAGCGCCACAGAAAAAATATGATTATAATCCACAACGACTAGAAATTTCGCAGTACGAAGAAAAGCCCTTATTCAACCAAGAGCTAGGCCGCGGAGTGAAAAGTTATGATTTTCCTCAAGACCCCAGTCAGATTGTACAGAGCAAATTATTTCAAGATCAAGCCGAAGAAAAATACAGCGAGCAGTATAAGAAAGAGTACGTTCGTCAGTTTATTGAAAACGCTCGAAATGCCGGGTGGGATTTAAAAGTGGATGCCTCTTACCGAGTGATCTCTGCAAAGCCCATTGAACGCCGTCCAGCTTATGATGTTCTTCAGGGTCAAAGCGAAGGCAGCCACTAAGTCCAATTTTTAATATTTTTTAAAGCCCGCATACTTGTTGCGCCCGTCTTTGTT
>JAYWDA010000145.1:0-10806 GCA_043780105.1 Pseudobdellovibrionaceae bacterium
GAAAACTGATGCAGGACTCATCGAAGCTTCGATGATCATTTATGCGCTGAATGGATTTTCTGCAGATTTAAATCCTTACTTCAAAGACAAGATTTATCCCACTCGCGGCCAGATCCTGATGATGGAAAAAGTCGACCGCTTTATGGATGGCCCTTGCTATGCCAATTCTTATCTTGATTATTTTCGGCAACTTCCCACCGGAGAACTTCTGATCGGAGGCTTCCGCCAATTAGAAAAAGCCACCGAAGTTGGTTTTTCAGATCATACAACAGAAGTGATTCAAAATGCTTTGCATGATTTCGTAAAAAAACATTTGCCGCGCTTTAAGGATAAAAAAGTCACCCACCGCTGGGGCGGCGTCATGGGCTTTTCCGCTGACGGCCAACCGATGGTCGGGTCGTTGCCTGATGATAATCATGTTTTTTTCTTGGGCGGGTACACGGGCCACGGCATGGGTTTAGCCTTTCACACTGCTAAAGCCACGGTCGATATGATTTACGGCCGCGAAATTCCAAAGTGGTTAAGCGCTAAACGATTTTAAAGCCAATATGAGTAAAATGGAGCTGACTCCACAACACTCATAAAGGATTTTTTGCTTGAAAGAACGCTATCTATCTAAAATCACCAAGGAATTTTTGAAAAAGAAGATGGTTTTTGTGGGCGGACCCCGTCAAGTCGGGAAAACTACGATGTGTCTCCAGTTTTTAAAAACTCATTCAGTTCAAAATCCTGGCTACCTTAACTGGGACGACCTAGGGTCCAAAGATCAGCTGCGCAAAGGTCAGCTTCCAAATGAACCATTGTTAGTCATCGATGAGATTCACAAATATAAACTTTGGCGAAGTTTGATTAAAGGCTTTTACGACAAAAATAAAGATCACCAGAAGTACCTTGTGACAGGGTCTGCCCGACTAGATCACTATCGCCGGGGCGGTGATTCCCTCCTTGGTCGCTATAGATATTTGCGCCTTCATCCGTTTTCAGCAGGCGAAATGAAATGCAAAAACCAATCTGACGTCAATTTACTTCTTAAGTTTGGTGGATTCCCCGAGCCTTTATTTTCTCAATCAGAAAAAGACCTTAAACTTTGGGGTCGCGAACGCCTTTATCGTATTGTGAATGATGATATTTCAGATCTTGAAAACTTAAAAGATTATTCCAGATTAGAATTACTGGCTGAGACCCTTGAGTCTAAAATTGGTTCCCCTTTGTCTTTAAAATCTCTTGAAGAAGATCTGTCGGTGAGCCAAAAAACAGTCGCCCATTGGGTTGATATTTTTGATCGAATGTATTTTACATTTAGAATTTCACCCTTTGGCGCCCCTCGAATTAGAGCCATTAAAAAAGCTCAAAAACTTTACTTCTGGGATTGGAGTTCGATCTCTGGCCAGGGTCCAAAATTTGAAAACTTAGTGGCCAGCCAACTTTTAAAATACTGTCATTTTTTAGAAGATTCAGAAGGCGACAAGATGGAGCTTCGTTTTTTGCGAGACACCGATCTTCGTGAAATTGATTTTGTTGTCTTAAAAAATAAAAAACCTATTTTTGCGGTCGACTGCAAATCGGGAGAAAAGCAGGTTTCAAAAGCAATTCACTATTTTAAAGATCGGACAGATATTCCTTTATTTTATCAAGTTCATCTTGGAACATCAGATTACCAATTGGAAAAAAATATTCGAGTCCTGCCATTTTGGAAGTTCGTTAATGAACTTGAAATGCCTTAAGCTTGGTATCCCTTAATAAATTCTTCGGCCGTTACGCGATTGCGGGACTCTGGCTGTAAAACCAAAAGTTGCAAAAGTCCTTCACCGGTGGTCATAAAAAGCTGATTATTTTGAATGATCAATTCTCCTGGCGGTTTTTTGCTTTGCTCAGAAGTTAGCGCTGTCTTGTGAATTTTTATTTTTTTATCTTTTAAAATCATATAAGTGCCAGGGCCCATCACAAAGGCGCGAACTTTATTATGAATTTTTTCAGCGGGCTCGTTCCAGTCAATCAGGGATTCTGATTTTTCTATTTTTCTCGCGTAGTTCACCAAAGCTTCATCTTGCGGAACCGGTGGTAAGTTACCACGCACGTAATCCATTAATTCAACTCGCAACATATCGGCACCCAAAGTCGCTAACTGATCATGCACCTGCTTGGCATCCATTTCCGTCGAGATTTCTAATTTCCGGGCACCAATCATATCGCCCGCGTCCAAGCGTTTCACAATTTTTTGTAAGGTCACACCAGAAATGGTCTCACCGGCCTCGATAACTCGTTGAATGGGTGCAGCGCCTCGCCAGCGCGGGAGCAAGCTTCCGTGAATATTCACACAACCCAGCGGGAAAGACTCTAAAAAGCTTTCCGTCAGAATTTGCCCAAAGGCCACAACAACTCCGACTTCTGCACCCCAACTTTTAATCGCATCCGTGATCATAACATTATTTTTTAGTGATTCAGGGGCTAGGACTTTTAAATTGTGACTTAATGCTAAGGTTTTGACTGGGCTGGGAGTCAGTTGCAGTTTTCGACCGCTGGGCCGATCAGGCTGTGTGACTACGCCAACAACCTCAAAATGATCATCTTCCAGTAAACTTTTTAAAGCCACTGTGGCAAATTCAGGAGTGCCAAAAAAACAAACCCGAACCTTACTCAAACTTGTAACTTCTCAGATTTAGTTTTTGATTTTTGCCTTGGCTTTTCATCTTCAGATTCATCTTCGTCGTCGTCTTTAACTATATAGCCGTGCTTTTTAATTTGAGTTTTAATTCTTTGGCTTTTGATAAAGCTGATATGATCAATAAATAAAGTACCCTCTAAGTGATCGAGCTCATGCTGGATACAAATCGCAAGCAATCCATCCACTTTGAGCTTCATTTCTTTTCCATCCAAAGTTTGCGTGGTGACTTCGATTTCATTAAAACGTTCGACGGTTTCGAAATAAGTTGGAACGCTCAGGCAACCTTCATCAAATGTTGTTTTGCCTTCTCCGCGTGTGACCTTCGGATTGATCAGGATCAAAGGCTGAGGAATGGCTTTTTCAAGCTCAGTCATTTCGTCGTATTGGTATCGTCGGCCGTCTTTATCTCGCGGACGTGTGTCGATCACAACCATTCGCTTCAGCTCTGCCACTTGCGGTGCCGCTAATCCGATGCCCTTGGCATCGTACATAGTCTCGATCATATTTTCGGATAAAGTTTTTAACTCGCTATCAAATTTTTCAACAACTTTAGAAACTTCGCGAAGTCTTGCATCAGGAAAAGTAAGTATTTTAAGAATTGCCATAGGAACCGCCTAGCGACTGTATAGACTATATTCTAGCGTATTTCATCCACTTTTTCAGTGCTAAATTCTCGCTTAAATTATGTAATTTCTATCTTTTAAGACGCTTTAACAAATACAGGCCCAAACCACCCATCAGGACGCCAGGAAGCCAGGCTGCAAGAACCGCTGGCAAATAGCCATGGCCACCTAATGTTAACGATGAACTGTAAAGCACCCAGTAAACAAAAACCAGGGCCATACAAATTCCAATATTTAAAAATGTTCCACCGGTGCGGCTGCGACTGACACTGAATGGAATTCCCAAAAGGCACATGACAATACCTGCGAAAGAAAAGGCATATTTCGCGTGGTAATCCACTTCGTAATGGGTGGTGTCCGAACCAGCTTCTTTATTTTTACTAATAAACTCACTTAATTCATTTTGGCTTAACATATCGGAAGTTTGCCCTGTACTGGTCAAATCTTTTGAATCCTCAGTCATCGTGATGCTTTTTTGCTTAAAGGCAGAAGTTAAAGGAAAGCTTGAATCAGCTGCAAATAAAGTCACTGAGCCATTGCTTAAACTCCACTGCTTTCCTTTGATTTCAACTTCCTGAGCCGTCATCATTTGTAACAAATCCCAGGCATCACTGAAGAGATAAAGAGTTAAGCCCTGGGCTTTGGAAGCTTCGGGATTTAAGGTTTTAATATTAAAAATAGAATTTTTTGAGCGGTACCAAATTCGATCTGTTTTTACGACCGAGTACATGCCCGGCATTTTTTTAATTTCATGATAAAAAATATAGTTTTTATGCCGAGTCATCGAAGGCCCAATGCGGTCGCCAATAAAATAAAATACGCTGGAGACAAAAATAACGGAAATCAATAATGGCGCAGAAATTCGAAGAAGACTCATCCCCGAAGCATGCAGAGCGACCAATTCGTTTGCCTTATTCAGTGAAGAAAGAGTCAAAACCGTGCCCATCAAACAAGCGACGGGCAGCATTTTTTCAATCCCATCCGGGAAAGCATAGGCATAATATCTAAGTAATGCCGAAGTATCGACGCCTTTATAATTCACCATCATCGACATCGCATCCACTGCAGAAAATATCGTGACGAAAACCAAAAGGGCCCCAATAAAATATCCCCAAAACAATTTAGAGGTGTAAAAGTCGATTCGGTTCAATGCAAAACTCCCTTAGGGTTCATTTGATATTAGGCCATTTCAATCCCCCTTGACACTCCTAAAAATTCACTATTAACTTGGAGTATGGCTTTACGCGTCTTATTGGCTGATGAAAGTTCCACCATTAAAAAAGTGATGCTCTTGGCATTGCAAGACTATGGTGTCGACGTTAAATCCGTCCCTGTTGGACTGGATGTTTTAACTGTGGCTAAAACTTATAAGCCCGACATCGTTTTTGCCGACGTTTTATTGTCTAAAAGATCAGGTTATGATGTCGGATGCGACCTAAAAACTGATTCTGAAACGCAAAGAATTCCTGTGATTTTAATGTGGAGCGGTTTTATGGAGCTGGACGAAGTCCGAGCTCGCGCTTCACAAGCCGATGATCGCCTTGAAAAACCTTTTGATGCAGATATCTTGCGCGGCCTGGTTAGAAAATATGTGCCCCGCACCCAAACAAACACGATCAGCTCTTATTTAACTTTTCCTCCCATGCCGCAGTTTGAAGATCCGCAAGGTCCTTCAAAAAGTGAAGAGGAAGAAGAGTTTTCACAAGTCCCACTTTATCCGCATCAAGAAGAGTCTTCGCTGAATGAAGAAAATTGGACACAGCAAAGCCTGCAAAATATTAAATCTCCGCCGGCTGGAAAAACAGTCGCACCTGATTTTAATCAATTTATGATTCCAGAAAATGACATCGGCGAAGCCAATATCCAGTCCAGCGGCGAATTCGAAGAAGTCACTTTTAGCAAAAAAAACATATTTCCCGAGGCTCCGAAAAACATTTCAGCCACGGAAACTGTGTTATTAGAGCGCGTCGCCCGTGAAGAAGCGCGAGCTATTATCGAGAGTATCTGCTGGAAATTGATGCCCGAAATCGCTGAGCGCGTCGTGCGAGAAGAGATCAGCAAAATTCTAAAACAAGCTGAAAAAGAAATCTAATTCCCGTCTAACTAAGCCTTGTCATTCCGATTCGATGGGTTTAACTCATGAAGAACGTTTTCGGAGGACCCTTTGAATCTGATTGACCTGATCCAAGCTGCGATCAAAGAAGATATGCCAAATGGTGATGTCACCACAGAATCGATGGCTGTAAAGCCGCGCCAAGGAACTGCCAAATTAAAAGCTAAAGAAGATCTTATTTTATCAGGCACGGCACCTTTTGAACAAAGCATGTTAACGCTTGAGCCTCATGCCGCCATCAAATGGTATTTTGAAGATGGTCAGGAAGTTCTAAAAGGCCAAATTATTTGCGCGATCGAAGGCGATCTTGTGCAGATTTTAAAAGCCGAGCGAGTGGCCTTGAATTTTTTAGGGCACCTCTCAGGCATTGCCACTTACACACGAAAATTTGTTAAAAAATTAGTGGGCACAAAAACAAAAATCTTAGACACCAGAAAAACAACTCCCGGAATGCGGGATTTAGAAAAACGCGCTGTCGTCGACGGCGGCGGCACCAATCACCGAATGAATTTAAGCACGGCTATTTTAATTAAGGACAATCATATTTCACTGATGGGTGGACTTAAAAATGCGGTTCTTCGAGCTCGCGAGCATTCGCATTTACCGATTGAAGTCGAAGCTTCGACGCTGGAGCAAGTTCAAGAAGCAATCAGCGTTAAGGCTGCCCGTATTCTATTAGACAATATGGACCTAGAAACTTTAAAAAAAGCCATGGCGCTCTTACCGTCAGAAATTGAATCTGAGGCCAGTGGCAATATGAATTTAGAACGTGTGCGCTCGGTGGCTGAAACCGGAGTGAATTATATCTCGGTCGGTGCTTTAACACATTCTGCTCCTGTTGCAGATGTCAGCTTAACTTTTGAATGGTGATAGAAATGCAAGATTCTCCTCTGATTGATGTTCGCATGGGAAAGTTCACAGCCGACTGGGCGAAAGCTCGAGGCTTAGAAACTATTTACCAACAACAAATGGGCAGCACCAACGATTTAGCCAAAGAACAAGCTTTTAACGAAGCTAACTTTGATCAAAATATTATTTTGTATGTGACTGAACATCAAAGCACTGGGCGCGGCCGCAATAAAAATACTTGGGAAAATGCAGCTCCGGGAACTTGCCTTTTATCTTCATGGTCTTTTTTTATGGAAGATGCCCCCATGCCAGTGACCTCTCCTAGGACAGGGCTTGCTTTGTTTAAGGCGGCTTCAGCAACATGGCCGTTTTTACCTTGGAGCTTAAAGGCTCCAAATGATCTGTACTTAGGTGAAAATAAAGTGGCAGGTTTACTTTTAGAAACCATCACGCAAGGAAATGATGTTCGATTTATTATTGGCCTAGGAATGAATATCACTGCATCTTCGGAAAAAATTGAAACTGCTACAAGCTTAGTGGAAAATTTGCCCAAAGGCCTGCCGTTTCTTGGTGAAGATTATATTGGTTTTCTAGATCGCTTACTTTTTGAGTTCAGTTTAGTGATTGAAAAGCAGGGCGATGCCTTAAATGAAACCGAAGGGGCTTCACTGGTGCATGCCCTTAATTTAAGAATGGGCGAAACCGAGACTTACACTTCTGTCACCGCTGACGGCACGATTAAAAGTGATCTCCGCACCATTCCATGGTCATCACTTTAGGAGTTGTTGAATGGCTTTAACGTATTCCCCTGATCCTGATCTTGGAAAGACTTGTCCAGATTTTAATTTGCCTGGGGTCGACGGCAAAAATTATTCTCTCGAAAATTTCTCAGGAGCACCTGCACTCCTAGTGATGTTTATTTGTAATCACTGCCCCTATGTGATCGCAATCGAAGACCGCTTAGTGCAGCTGGGCCATGATCTTAAAAGTCTTCAGGTTCCTCTGGTGGCGATCTCATCGAACAATGCCGAAAAATACACCGAAGATTCTTTTGAAAAAATGAAATTGAAGGCTTCAGAAAAAAAATATCCTTTTGTCTATTTGTACGACGAATCACAAGAGGTCGCTAAAAAATTTGGTGCCG
The DNA here is from genome assembly GCA_043780105.1 of Pseudobdellovibrionaceae bacterium. GTDB lineage: Bacteria > Bdellovibrionota > Bdellovibrionia > Bdellovibrionales > Bdellovibrionaceae > JAYWDA01. Next base: position 7,395 of record JAYWDA010000145.1, read on the forward strand.
TTTGCACACCTGACTTTTTTCTTTATGATCAGTCCTTGAAATTAACATATCGTGGACGTCTGGATGACTCTTGGAAAGATCCTTCAAAAGTCACATCACGAGAACTGTATCAAGCCGTTCTTGAAACGACGGCCCATAAAAAAATATCAATTCCGCAGACGCCGACCATGGGCTGCAACATCAAATGGAAGTAACATGAAATCAATCATGGCAATAATGATCTTAGGTTTAATTGGCTTAGTGATTTATATGTCGATCACTCTTGGACTTTTTAAATCAGTTTCTGTTGTTGAAGGGCCGTACCAAGAACTGCACCTGATTTACAAAGATCATTTAGGTCCTTACCACACGATTGCCGAAGTGATTAAAGATGTTGAAACTTGGGTTCAAGCTGAAGGCTTTGAATGTAAAATAACCTTTGGACAATTTCTTGATGATCCCAGTGTTGTTGAACATGAACGCCTGAAAAGCCGTGGCGGTTGTGTTGTGGCCCGTTTCCCAGAAAAGTTTCCTGTTGAAATGAAAACTTTATTAGTGCCTTCAAGAAATTATATTACGGCTCGCTTTGATGGCTCGCCTTGGCTGGGGCCCTACAAAGTTTATTCAAAAGTTGCGAAGTTTGCAGATGAACGAAATATCCGTATCGATGAGCCTGTCATTGAACTCTACAAACTGATCGATGCTCATCACCTAGAGACAACTTATCTTTTTCCGATTCCCACGGCACCGGCCGCAAATTAAAAGGCCTTAAAAATGCATAAAGCGAGTCTGGCACCGCCAGTCTCGCTTTATTTCGAACCGATCCTCTTTCTTCAAAAAGGAGGTCCGAATGTCGAACCCTACAACCTACAGAAGGGATCGGTATTTTTTAAGATTTTTTGAACAGCTTTTAAAAATAATTCTCTTATTTTTACTGGCGATAGAAAAATTAATGGATCTAATTTAAGTAGTCCTTCAGGTGCTCCAACGTGTTCAAGCCTAAGGACTGGGTTTTTAACCTAAAGAAAGATCGATTCATGGAATGAGTGACCTGGCGAGGCCACTTAAGTGTGATTGGATTAACTCGCGCGTCGAACAAGATCAGTTTTTCTAGAGACTTGCCTTCTCCTTGCGACCTTACGAATTCCAAAGGAATTCGTAAGGCAACAACGAACCAAATAAAACCTTTAGATATCAGGATCATCTTGAGGCGTTAGTTTGGTTTCAATTTCTTTAAGCATGCCCTGCGCGAATTAAATTTAAGGCGCTACCGGCACGGAACCATTTTAATTGTTCAGCATTATAGGAATGCTTTAAATCAATCATCTCACTGGTTCCATCAGAATGTTTAATTTCCATTTTGACAGTTTTTCCAGGAGCCAGATCTTTTAAGCCGTGAAAGTCCAAACGATCATCTTGGCGAATAAGCTCGTAATCCTTCACATTGCTAAACACCAAGGCCAGAACGCCTTGTTTTTTCAAATTAGTTTCGTGAATTCGTGCAAAAGATTTTGTCACAACAGCACGGCAACCTAAAAATCTTGGCGACATGGCGGCGTGTTCACGAGAAGATCCTTCGCCGTAATTTTCGTCACCGATGATCACCCAGTTTTTATTCGCTTTTTGATATTCACGGGCAATTTTTGTAAACTCTAATCCTTTAGCGCCGTTCAGTTGATTGATGCCTTTACCGATTTCGCCAGTAAAAGAATTATCAGCCCCTAAAAGCATATTATTAGATATATTATCTAAGTGCCCGCGAAATTTTAACCAAGGCCCCCCCGGTGAAATATGATCCGTCGTGCACTTACCTTTGGCTTTTGCTAAGACAACACAATCGTTAAAATCTTTTCCATCCCAAGCTGTGAAAGGCTCTAGCAATTGCAAACGATCTGAAGTTTTACTGACCGCCACGTTAACATCTTTGCCACCTGGCTTTTGATAACCATCGGTATCCATCACATAACCTTTTGACGGAAGATCAGGTGCTTCAGGGGATTTTAATTTAATACTGCCTTTGGGGCCTTTCAACTCATCAGTCATCGGATTAAAGTCAATTCGTCCTGCAAGGCCCATCGCCATCACCACTTCTGGGGAAGCAATAAACGCTAACGTTTCATTGTTTGCATCGTTTCGACCACGGAAATTTCTGTTGAAAGAGGTCACGATCGTGTTTACTTCGCCCGTCTTGATGTCTTCCCGCTTCCACTGCCCGATGCAAGGTCCGCAAGCATTCGCTAAAACAGTGGCGCCAACATCGTTAAAAGTTTTCATCTGCCCGTCACGCTCAATGGTTTTTTGAATCTGAGTCGAGCCTGGCGTCACTAAAAAGGGCTGCGCCATTTTTAGTCCAATTGCCATGGCTTGTTCAGCAACAAAAGCAGCGCGGCCAATGTCTTCATAAGAAGAATTTGTGCAAGAACCAATCAACGCTGAAGATAACTGCGCGGGCCAGCCTTTTTCTTTGGCTTCTTTAGCTAAGGCACTGATCGGGCGAGCAATATCAGGTGAATGGGGACCAACCAAGTGTGGCTCTAAAGCGGTTAAATCAATTTCATAAACTTCGTCATAGAATTTTTTTGGATCAGCAGCGACTTCTTGATCGGCTGTCAGTAATGATTTATTTTTTTCTGCCACATCAGCTAAAGCGGCGCGACCTGTGGCGCGCAAGTAGGCACCCATACGGTCATCGTAAGGAAATACTGAGCAAGTTGCACCCAGCTCTGCGCCCATATTTGTGATGGTTGCTTTTCCTGTGCACGAAATTGAAGCCGTTCCTTCACCAAAATATTCAACAATTTTATCAGTTCCACCTTTGACCGTGAGCATTCCGCAAAGACGTAAAATCACATCTTTTGCCGACGTCCAACCGTGCATTTTTCCTTTTAAATGAATGCCAATCAGTTTTGGATTTTTCACTTCCCAAGAAAGTCCTGCCATCACATCAGAGGCATCAGAACCACCGACGCCAACGGCAAGCATTCCTAAGCCGCCCGCATTCGGCGTATGGGAATCAGTTCCGATCATCAATCCACCAGGGAACGCATAATTTTCTAAAATCACTTGATGAATAATTCCAGCGCCTGGTTTCCAAAATCCAATATTGTAGCGCGAAGAAGCGGTCGCAAGAAAATTATAAACTTCCTCATTTTCTTTCATGGCGGTCGACATATCTTTTTCTTTTCCGACCTGCGCACGAATCAAATGATCACAGTGCACAGTCGTTGGAACAGCCGCTTCGTCTTTTCCAGCCAGCATAAATTGCAAAAGCGCCATCTGTGCTGTCGCATCTTGCATGGCGACGCGGTCAGGTCTTAATAACAGGAAACTTTTTCCTCGCTCTAAGTCCTGGTTTTGCGGATCATCTAAATGCCCGTAAAGAATTTTTTCAGCCAAAGTCAGCGGCCGATTTAAGCGCTGCCGAATCACCGTG
>JAYWDA010000146.1:0-2797 GCA_043780105.1 Pseudobdellovibrionaceae bacterium
GTGCGTCGAATCCTTGAAATCATCTTTGAAAGCGCAATTTTTCCTGATCTAAGTGAATCAGCGCGTAAAATTTTGCATGATGAGCGTGTGCACACTGTGATTTTTGGGCATTCCCACGTCTATCAATATCGCCAATGGTCATCAGATAAAGAGTATTTTAACACTGGGACATGGACGGAGATCACTTCCTTAGATATTGTATCCCTCGGAAAGATTACAAAACTGACCTATGTTTTGATTGAATATCCAGAAGCTGGTGGACGCCCTCGAGGGCGCCTGAAAGAGTGGCGGGGATATCATCGGATTGAGGAAGACGTGGCCGTGTCGTAATCTTTCTTTTCAACGAAAGAAGGCACAAGGCATGTTAGAAATTTCTCAAAAAACCCATAAAACCAACGATGAGTCTTTAGAGCTTTGCCAAAAAGGTTTACAAGTTTTTATGCACAGGAAGGACATTGGTTTTTCAGACCTGCCTTTTCGAATGGCGCTGTGGAACACAAGCGCTGATTTAGCAAAAAAAATGTCCGCCAAGTTTAAGCGTCTTGTGATTGTGGGCATCGGCGGAAGCTCGGCCGGTCCGCAAGTGCTGATGGAAATATTTCGAAAAAAGAACGTCTATTTTATTGATAACGTCGATCCCTTACACTTTGAAAAAACCATGGCCGACGTCGGAGATCTTGAAGAAATTTGCTGGGCTTTTATTTCAAAATCAGGTTCAACGATCGAGACTTTATGCACTTTAGAATACTTGCTAGAGATTTATTCAAAAAAAGGTTTAGAGCTGACCGAGCAGTCGGTGGTGATCACAGAAAATCATCCTAATTCATTATTTAAATGGGCCGAGGCAAACCGGGTCCCGACCTTAGAAATTCCTAAAGATGTGGGCGGGCGATTTTCTATATTAAGTCCCGTGGGAATTTTTCCTGCAGCTTTCGCAGGATTAAATGTCGAGTCCTTTCGACAAGGAGCCCTTGCGGCTTTAAAAGCTACAACTTTGACCACGCATGTGATGGCGCAGTTCTTACAAAGTTTCCAGCGCCAAGAGTGGATCAGTTTATTTTGGTTTTATAATTCTAGCTGCCGATGGCTGGGTGTTTGGTTGCAGCAATTGTGGGCCGAGTCTTTGGGTAAAGCGATGGATCGTAAAAACGAAGATGCACCGCGAGCCAGTTCTCCGATGTGGGCTATTGGAGCCTGCGATCAGCATTCGATTCTTCAGCAAGTCATGGAAGGGGCGCGCGATAAATTCGTCGTCTTTTTTCGTTTTGAAAACTTAGAAAGTGGTCCTGCTGTTTTGGAAAAAACACACTTTCCTGAGACAGAAATGCTTAAAGGTAAATCCATGGGAGAGCTTCTAAAGGTTGAGACTTTGTCGACGCAAGAAGCTTTGGAGCATAATCGTATTTCCACCATGACGGTTAAGTCTAAAGGCTTGGATGAAGCGACTATTGGATTTGTGTTTATGTTTTTTGAGCTGGTTGTGGCGGGTCTGGGTGAAGTGCAGCAAATTGATGCTTTCGATCAACCCGGGGTCGAGCTAGGCAAGAGACTAGCCAAAGAGAAACTTTTAAAGAGCTGATTGTCAGGTTTTTTTTACGACGTCATAATAAAAAGATATGGCTAAAAAACAAGAAATTGAAGAAGGCACCAACGGCGAAGAAAAAACAGTTGTTGCCTCCGGAGAAACATTTAATAAAAAAATCGCAATGGAGGACCAAGCTCCTCCTGTTTTAGTGGTTCTTCTAGGCCCCACTGTTCTTCAGGGAAAGCAGTTTGCATTATCTGATGGCTACGTTATCGGACGCGCTCATGAATCAAAAATTTATATTGATGATCGTAGTCTTAGTCGCTCCCATGCTCGAATTGATATTAAGAGCAACGAAGTCACAGTGATTGATCTTGGATCTACAAATAAAACAGTCGTCAATGGACAGGTCTTACATTCGATGGCGCCATGTATTTTAAAAAACAATGATCAATTAAAAACCGGTAACGTCATTTTTAAGTTTTTAGAAAAAGGCAGTATCGAAGCTGTCAGTCATCAAGTGCTTTTTGAGAAAGCCAATCGCGATGCTTTGACGGGGGCTTATTCAAAAGGTGCATTGTTAGAACGCGCTCCAGAGGCTGTTAAAAGAGCTGAAACTTTGCATGAGCCTTTAAGCGTTATTGTCTTTGATATCGATTTCTTTAAAAAAGTAAATGATGTTCATGGTCATCCAGGTGGTGATTATGTTCTTAAAGAGCTGGGCCGTATTGTCGGTTCAAACCTGATCCGCTCTGCAGATTTTTTTGCTAGGTATGGCGGCGAAGAATTTGTTTTAATTTTAGCAGGAACTTCGGTGCCGACGGCGACTGATATTGCAGAACGAATTCGGCAGACGATTGAAACTTCCGAGTTTATTTTTGAGGGGCGACGAATCCCAGTGACTGTTTCATTAGGTGTCGCTGGAAAAAACGAAAGTGAAATCAGCTGGGAAAGTCTTTTTAATCGAGCCGACACAGCTCTCTATAATTCAAAGCAATCTGGTCGTAATCGCGTCACCATCGCTAGCTAAAAATGTCCATAAGATTTGCTTATAGGTCGCATCATAAAATTTGAAAATTCTAAGTAATTTCATCTATTTAGTGTCTTTTCGGCACCACTTTATTTGGCCTCTTCATTGCACAATATATTAGCAACGTAGGCGATTGGTTTTTAACTTTTTAGTTTTCCAATCGGTAAGTATTGAAGAAGGTAGGGCTTCTTTGAAACTTATGGGGGTGGGGCTTGGTGGTGCCACCAGAAAAAAATTACCAA
>JAYWDA010000147.1:0-3730 GCA_043780105.1 Pseudobdellovibrionaceae bacterium
TCCCTTGCTGATCTCTTCGCTTACATGCGATTGAGTTTTGCCTTTCTGAGAAGCAACGACAGTGCCAAAAAAAGAAAGGGTCCTTATTGATAAGGACCCTTTAGGGAAGTTAAAAATTGATAAGGGGGTTTTTTGCCCGAGGCGAAATGACCCTAATTGGCCGCGCGCGCTAATTGCCGTGTCCAATGATTGATTTTATCAAGCACTGACATCTTAGTTTCTGCGAATTGAACACCATAATTTTTGCTCTCTTCGCTCCAGACGATTCGACCTTCAACTTCGACAAGATCTTTTCCATCAGGGCTTGATATCTTCATGGTGACGCTGTGACCTTTTTCTAAGGCTTCGTCCGCATTAAAGCTTAATCCGCCCAATGAAATTGTCTGCATCTGTCCTGTTAATTCACGATCACCCAACATGACTTTCACAGACGAGCTCATACGAAATCGATCATACTTTCGTCTTGATTGAGGACTTATTTGGCGTAAGGCAAACCATAACATCACAGGTAAAAATAAAAATATAGCAAGCCAGCTCATATTTGAAAATGAACCACCACCAGGTCCTAATGTTTCTATGGCGCCAAGCAACCCACAACCTGCCGCCTTGTTTGTTGATGCAGATTCACCGGCAAGACTCCGATCCGCTTTGAAAGACGGCACGTAATTCGGTTGATTTGCGATTGTTAAACTTTGGGATTTAACGGCCGAGATAAAACTCAATGAATCAATTCGACCACTGGTTCCAACTTTGCCATTCAGCTGCGCGATTCGGGTTGCAGAACTTAGAATTAAACCTTTGATTTGATATCCTGAAAGCTGAGGCGCTTCGCGAAATGATAAGGCTGCAGCCCCTGCCACGAAAGGTGCTGCCATCGATGTTCCAGACATCAAACCGTAATTTCCACCAGGAATAGTACTGTAAATCAAAACACCAGGACTACTGACGGGAACCGTAGCCACTCCGAAGTTAGAGAAGCTTGCTAAATAATCATAATCGTTTGAAGCCGCCACCGACAGGTTGCTTGGCACATCATAATTCGCTGGGTACATATCTGCCGTATCATTATTACGAGTGTAATTACCAGCAGCTGTTACCACTAAGACGCCGTGGGCGTAGGCGTAGGTGATCGCTTCATGCAAAGCGCGCGAGTAAGAACTTCCACCCCACGAACAATTGATCACTCGAGCCCCGTTATTAATCGCATAATAAATGGCCGTAATTGCATTTGAAGTAGATCCACTGCCCGTCGAATCTAAAAACTTTAAGGGCATCAGCTGAATTTTTGCCAGATCCAAAGGTGGAGCTTTTAAAATATCCATCGTCGCACCAAGGACGATGCCCGCGACATGCGTACCATGCCCCTGATCATCAAAAAAGTTTGGCGAATTACTAATGAAGTTCCAACCGTGCACGTCATCGACGTAACCGTTGAAATCGTCATCAACCCCGTTACCGGGAATTTCTTGTGGGTTCGACCAAACGGCCTGCGACTGAGTAAAAACTGTGTGCGAAGAATCAAGTCCCGTGTCAATGATAGCAACGATAGGTCTGTTGTTTGCGGCGTAGGGAAGTGCCGCAGCCCAAGCTTCCGTCGTGTGAACATTAGCTCCCGACTGATCGTAAACTCCAGCCGTCTGGGCCGCGACCGCTTGGTCTGTTAATCCGCTAGGCCGCTCGACATCTTCGCGAGGGACAGATGACAATATAACACCGGGATTGTCTTCAGTGGCCCGACGGAGAACGAAATTGGGTTCAACGTATTCAACATCTGGATCGCTTTTTAAAGCTTCAACACTGACTTTATCCTGGGGATCAAATTTTAGATGGAAAGAGTGACCTTCACTGAAAGCACCTTTTAACTGCGCTTTTCCCTGAATTTTATTGTGAGCTTGCAACGACGTCGTTCCGCGGCGGAATTTTACAATGTACTCGCCCGGCACCACCTCAGGAGCCTGAGCTAGCGCGATGAGCGAAAACACTAACGAAGATAAAAAAACCAAGCCTGCTCGTTGATTCAAATTCAACTCCTGGATAGATAGCTTATCGGACCTAGGTCGGGATTCTTTAAGTAAAAATTCGGTTTATCAAAGTTGAACGTTTTGGATGATCCCGGCGTCCCAGGGTGATACACTTTCACCATGCAAAACATCCGACAGATTTTTTTTCGTGGACTTATCACTTTGCTGCCAATCGCACTCACAATTTATATTCTGTATGCAGGTCTATTGATTGTAGAAAATGCCTTAGGATCATTTCTTCGCCAAATTTTAGGAGCAGAACATTACATTCCTGGCTATGGCTCACTTTTAACTATATTAATAATTTTTATCTTCGGACTTCTGCTGAATAACCTCGTGGTTAAAAGCCTTCTTGGGAGCATCGAATTAAAATTGATGGGAGTGCCGCTTTTTAAAGCCATTTACTCGCCCCTTAGAGATCTGATGAATTTGTTTTCAAAAAAAGGTTCCGGAAATATTAAAAGTGTTGTACTTGCGCAACTGACCCCGAATGGACCTAAAGCGATGGGTTTAGTCACCAGGGAAAGTTTTAAAGATATTTCTGCTTTCGGCCCCCATACTCAAGATCATGTGGCCGTATTTTTTCCCTTAAGTTATGGTCTTGGAGGGTTTACCTTTCTTCTACCCACGTCCGCATTGACTCCACTAGATATACCCATTGAAAAAGCCATGAGCCTTGCTATCACAGGCTGGGTGAAAGCCGACCAAAACACTCCGCCTTCCGAGGACAAAAATGGATTATAGAACGACTCTTGCTAAAGCTTTACAAATTAATCAAGACCTTGAACGGTACGGAGCTTTTGCAGAGATTGGCGCGGGCCAAGAAGTGGCCAGGCATTTTTTCTTAGCGGGACGCGCTTCGCAAACCATCGCAAAAACAATGTCGGCCTACGATATGATTTACAGTGACGAAATTTATGGCCGCGAAAAGTCCGGGCGCTATGTTGTCGAATCGCGTCTGATGAAAATGTTAGATAAGGAATACGGTCTTTTGCAGCGCCGGCTGGCCACGCACCGGGGCGACAAAACAAACTTTTTTGCTTTTGCCAACACGGTTGCCACAGGTACGCCTGAATCTCCTCGGTGCCATGGCTGGATGGGTGTGCAATTTCAAAAAATGCCGAATGGCCCTTCTAACACCATTATTTTACATGTCCGCATGATGGATCGCCTGCGCATCCAACAGCAAGAAGCCTTGGGCGTGTTAGGGGTTAATCTTTTAGATGCAGCTTTTTATCATTTAGCAAACCCTGAACTATTTATTGATAACCTGATTGAGAACTTAAAAAAAGACCAACTGGTGATTGATGTCCTTAAGTTTGCGGGGCCTGACTTAAGTCATTTTGATAATCGGCGTATGAATTTAAGCTTAGTCGCTCGTGGAGTTTCAGAAGCAGTTCTTTTTGATGATCATTTAGATATCCTTAATATTGCTGATTCCATTCACGGAAAGGCGCTGCTTTTTCAACGGGGCAGCTATAAACCGATCACAAAAACCCATCTTGATGTTTTAGAAAAAGGCCTTGAACAGTTAAAAAAAGAAGTGGGGAGTAGCGAAATTATTCCTATTTTGGAAATTACAATTCCCCTTAACGAAAATTTAAATTTAGATGATTATATCACCCGCATTGAGATGATTTCTAGCTTAGGATTTAGACCCCTTGTCTCGCAATTTCATCTTTTCTACCAACTTAAAAGATTTTTTAGGA
>JAYWDA010000148.1:0-2609 GCA_043780105.1 Pseudobdellovibrionaceae bacterium
CTTGACCAACTTTAATGCTCAATTTTGCGAGCGAAAACATAAAATTTAGACTGAAAATTCCATGTTATTTTCCTTTTAGATTTTTAAAAGGAGACAAAAATGCAATCAAGTTCAGCTGTGATGGAATTAAGTGCTAAAGAAAAAAATAAAGATTTAAATTCGGAGACGAGTTTAGTTTTAAATTTGAAATATATTTCTAACGATGAGCTGCTTTATCGAACTCAAAATCTGGTTCAGACCGAACGTAAAATTATGCATTTGGTGTTATCGCATATCTTGGAAATTATGAATCGCAGGCTTTACGCAGATCTCGGCTTTGATAGTATGTACACAATGATGACTAAAAAATATGGTTATTCAGAAGCTTCTGCCATAAGAAGAATTGATGCCGCAAAGCTTTTAATATCAGTGCCAGAAGTGGCCGACAGACTTAAATCAGGAACACTTAATTTATCGCAAGCTTGCCTTTTACAGAAATGCTTGGAGGCCGACGCGAAGAAAGGTGAAGCAGTTTCAGTCGCTAAAACTCAAGAAATCCTAGATAAGCTTGAAGACTGCAATGGCTTTCAAACAAGGCAAGTTCTTGCTCAAGAATTTGATATACCTTTAAAAATTCAAGAGATTGTTAGGCCCCAAAAAGATGAATCTGTTCGTCTTGAAACTACTTTTTCTAAAGAGCAATTTGAAGAGCTTAAACAAGCAAAAAGTTTTCTATCACACGTAGTTCATAATGGATCATGGGCGGAAGTTATCACAGCACTTGCTTCAAAGTTGAATCAATTCAAACTGGGGAAGAAAAATAAATTATTCAGTCCGGTAAAATCTAAATCGAGCGTCGCTACGGAGTTGCAGAGTTCAATTTTACAAAGTCCGCCTCTGGCGGCATCGACTCAGAAACGGGCATCTATTTCAGTGCATTTAAAAAGAGAGATATTTGCAAAAGCGAATGGCTGCTGCCAATATCAAAGTTCTGATGGAAGTCGTTGTGGATCACAGTTTCAAATTCAGATTGATCATATTGTTCCGGTCCGTTGGGGCGGAGCGAATTCTAAAGATAATCTAAGACTCCTTTGTCGAACTCATAATCTTTTGATGGCTCGAAACATGGGCTTGCATTAGTTACTGGGGGCATCCGGGCGCAGTTGAGGAATGCCATAAATTATGGCAAGTTTTGAGAACGCTCCGAACGAGAAGCCCGCCGGGTAATTTTTACATTTCTTTCGGTGGGTTCGGTTATAAGGCTTTATAAATCCTTAGTTTAGTAGCCCTCCTATTATTTCCAGGATCCCTGATCGGTCTGTGATATTGTGTCAGACAATTGATCAGGCACAGCAAAGGCAAAAAGATTTTCTTGCTAAACAATCAAGCCCTGTGGTCTTTAGCACTTGGCTTTCAAGTATAGGCCGACAATACGGGTCGGTGTTTCTACCACACGCCATAAATGTGTGTCTATTTGGGGTGATAAGATGTTCTCTAAGCAAGGTGTTTTCGCTAGCTTATTCGTTGTCTTAAGTGTGTTCTCTGCCCAGGCAAGATCAAACGCTCAAGGCTTTCCTATTAAACCAGATCCACAAGTGACTCCCGGTGATCTTTGCCAACGTCCGACAGCTCGTCGGTACCCTGAAGGCATTAATTACTGCGAACGCGATGTCATGTCAGAGACTAAGCGTATGGTGATTGAAGTCTACCAGTCAAAGTTAGGCTACAACATCATGGGTAACGGTCGCGCTAATTTTAAGATCGATCATTATATCCCCCTTTGCATGGGTGGCAGTAACGAACCGAAAAATCTTTGGCCACAACATGTGACTGTGTACACTCAAACAGATCCTTTAGAGCCTTTATTGTGCGGAAAAATGGCCAGCGGAAGCCTCAGACAAAAAGATGCCGTGGCTCTAATCATGCGAGCTAAAAACGACTTCAGTCAAATTCCTGCAGTGATGAAATACGTTAACGGATTAAGATAATTTCTAGTTAGACATTTTATAATAAAAAAAGGCGGTCTTAAAAACCGCCTTTTTTATTTTTGCTAAAGATAATTTCCTAAGCGACTTTAACCTTGTCGACTTTTTCAGCTTTGTAGTCTGAATAGGGTGTCGAGATTTCTATCATTTTTCCACTCTCATCTTTGTAGCCACGAACTTTATAAAGTTTTAAGGCTTCAGTTCGGCCTTTCACTTCAGCGGCACCAGCATATTCAACTTTAAAATCTTCGCCGACTTTTTCAAACACAGTATCACTGATCAGCAAATCTGTACCGAAGGCTTTCGTAGACGCTTCAATTCGAGAGCCCGTATTCACAGTGTTTCCGATCACAGTGTATTCCATCCGCTCGTCAGAACCGATCGTTCCGGAAATCGCATCACCCGCATGTAATCCCATTCCGATGGCAATCGGCGGTTCATTTCTGGCAATTCTTTTTATATTTAATTCATTCAAAGCAACACGCATTTCAAGGCAAGCTTTTAAGGCTAAGTGAGCATCTTTTTCAGAACCCTTTGGAGCGCCCCAGACAGCCATAATCGCATCACCAATAAATTTATCGACGACGCCTTTATTTCTATTAATAATTCCCACCATCACGGCGAAGTATTCGTTCAGCATCGCAA
>JAYWDA010000149.1:0-3317 GCA_043780105.1 Pseudobdellovibrionaceae bacterium
GACCGCCGTGAAATCATGACCCGTGAGACTATGGAAAAGATTTTAAAAGTATTAGCAACGTCAACCACGCACACCGTGGACTTAACTGGCGGCGCTCCAGAAATGAATCCTCAATTTCGATGGTTTGTCGAGCAACTCAGTCAGCTTAAGAAGAAAATAATTGTAAGGTGCAATTTGACCATCATTATGGCTAATAAAAGTTATCATGACCTCCCCGCGTTTTATAAAAAGCACAACGTGCACATCGTTTCATCCTTACCCTACTACGATAAGGATAAAACCGATCGCCAGCGCGGCGATGGTGTTTTTCAAGATTCAATATCAGCATTAAAATTATTGAACAGCATTGGCTTTGGCAAAGAAGGCACGGGATTAAAATTAGATTTGGTCTACAATCCTGCAGGCGCCTTTTTACCTGGCAACCAGGCAGCGCTAGAAAGCGATTTTAAAAAAGAATTAATGCGACTTTTTAATATTGAATTCAATCAGCTTTTTGCCATTACTAATATGCCGATTTCACGCTACCTGGATTACTTGATCGAAAGTGAAAATTATGAGGGCTATATGGAAAAGCTAGTGAATGCTTTTAATCCTACAGCTGCCAAAGGCGTTATGTGCCGTAATACAATTTCAATTAGCTGGGATGGATTCCTGTATGATTGTGATTTTAATCAAATGTTAGAAATGAAAATAAATGGCGGTAGGACTCACCTTGACCAGTATGAAGAAGTCAGTATGAACACCCGTTCCATTATTCTAAATCAACACTGCTATGGCTGCACCGCGGGAGCAGGCTCTAGTTGTGGTGGCGAAACTATTTAGTTTTTATCAAGGAGCGGGTTTATGTGGGCATTATTGGGCGGATCGGGATTTGAAAAATTTGAAGAATTTCAAAAGCTAGAATCATTGTCGACAACAACACCCTTTGGCGAAACTTCATCTGGGATTTCCCGAGTCAAGTTAGGTTCCACAGAAATGCTCTTCATTCCTCGACACGGAGAGCGGCACGAGAAACTTCCTTCTGAAGTGAATTACCGTGCTAATATCTGGGCTCTTAAAAAAGCTGGCGCATCAAAGATTTTATCCGTTTCTGCCATTGGAAGTTTGAAAACGGAATTTAAGCCAGGTGATTTAGTAGTACCGAATCAATACTTAGATCGAACAAAATCTATTCGTGCTCATACATTTTGTGGTCAAGGTCTTGTCGGCCATGTTTCTTTGGCACATCCTGTGACCTCGGAATTGGTCGAAGCTTTAAAAAAACATAAATCCGATTTTGACTTTAAAATTCATTTTGGTGCCACCTATGTCTGTGTTGAAGGTCCTTATTTTTCAACTCAAGGAGAATCAAAAAGTTTTATCGCTCAAGGTGCAGATATTATTGGAATGTCGAATTTTCCTGAATACGCGCTAGCCCGCGAAGCTGGGCTTGGCTATCTGCCCGCTTGTTTTGTGACGGATTATGACTGCTGGGACGATGCGATCCCGCACGTGACCCTGGAGGGTGTTTTTGAAATTATGCGGCAGAATAAATTAAAGGCTTTTGAGCTTTGCAAAAAATTTATTTCGGCCCACGCTCAAATCCTTCCGAAAGGCTGTCCACAGCAGGGTTTACAGACGGGCTTGATGACACCCAACGAATTTATTTCAGCCGATCAACGCCAATGGCTTGATGTCCTTTTAAGCTAGAGGCCACTTTGCTAAGTGTTATCATTCCCACAGCTTATGAATCAGAGACCGTGCTTTTTCAACAAGCCGTTGATTCATTATCAAAGCTTAAAAATGTCGAATTAATTTGTATTGATAAATCAGAGGCTAAAACCCGAGCGGAAAGATTAAATTTAGGCTTTGAAAGGGCCAAGGGTTCGATGATTTTATTTCATCATCCACGTAGCTTTGTAGATCCCAAAGGAATTGAATATTTAGTTGATCATTCTGATAAAGTGATTTGGGGTGCTTTTACTCACCAATTTGATCAACGTCATTTTTTATTAAAATTTACCTCTTGGTATTCAAATAAAATCAGAGGCCAAGGTCGCAGTATCTTTTATTTGGATCACTGTATTTTTTTTCATCGCTCTTTACGAAAAAGTCCCCTTCCACCCGTCGAGATCTTTGAAGACACGGTGCTAAGTACCCAGCTAAGAAACCAGCAAGCGCCCCTTCTTTTGCCGTTCAAAAGCACGACCTCGGCTCTGCGTTTTACCAAAAATGGCATCTGGCGACAGGCTATTCTTAACCAAATTATGAAAATTGGTTTTTACATTAACGCTTCACCGCAAAAAATGAATAAAATTTATGAGCGAGGTTTAAATTTGAATGACCCAAAAAAAGGCACCAAAATATAAAATAAAATTGATAGGCCCATTAGGACTAGGTCTTCGACGACAGTTCCCCAATTCAATGGCCGCTGCCAGAAAACTCCAAAGCATCCACAGTTTGTTAAGTTGAGACTTCTTGCAATGGAAGTTATGGCCAGCAAAGCATATCCAGCATGCATTAAAATCAACAAAATGCCGCAGTAACGTAGATAGACCCCACGAATTAATGCCATCGCCAAAAATAATTCAAATAAACTGACTGCAAGACCTAGGACTAAGGCGACTGACGTCGAAAGTCCAAATTGATAGCTAACAATGACCTCAGCAAAGCCCCGGTTATCTAAGAGCTTCCCAATAGCCGTTGAAAGCAATAGCAATATAAAAAAGACCTTCAAGCCTTGGAAAAGATTTCTATTTTTCATGATTTAATTCCATGAGACAATTCTGCTATGAGGAATAGCTTATGTCGATAAAAATTGCTTTTTTGCTTTTTGGATTCACCTGCTTAAGTTTTGCTGATGTGAAAATTGATAATATTTTAATGCCAGACACTGTCAAGGTTGGGACTAAAAAATTAATTCTTAATGGCACGTCCTTTCGCAAAGCCAGCCTTTTTAATGTGAAGGTCTGGCTGAGCGGGCTGTATCTAGAAAAAAAATCTGATCAATCTGAAGAAATTTTAAATTCAACAACTATAAAGGTAATTCGTCTTTTTCCACTTTATAATATCTCGATCACTGATAGCGTTAAGGGCTGGAAAGTTGCTTTTGATGGAAACTGTGAAAATCAATGCAAAACCTTGGATCCCGAAATTCAAAAATTCCTGAACAGTTTACCAGAATTCAAGAAAAAGGATGAATATCTTTATACTTTTAATAGTCATGGCGTGAGTTATACCCTGAATGACAAAGAAATTTTCAAGTCAGAAAGCTCGGAATTTTCACGCTTGTTGCTGGCAACTTGAATCGGAAAAAAACCGCCGACGGAGGAAGCTCG
>JAYWDA010000150.1:0-6806 GCA_043780105.1 Pseudobdellovibrionaceae bacterium
CCCTCCGCCATAGCCCTGCTGTGAGCCCGCGTGCCCAAACTGATCATAGGCCTCACGCTTTTGGGTATCGCTAAGGATATCATAAGCTTCGGAAATTTCTTTGAATTTTTCTTCTGATTTTTTATCACCTTGATTTTTGTCAGGATGAAATTGCATCGCTAGCTTACGGTATGATTTTTTGATTTCTTCCGGAGTTGCTCCGCGCTGAACACCAAGCACCGAGTAAAAATCTTTTTTACCCACAAGAGCTCCTATTCATCGATTTTTTTCGCAACCACGACTTGCGCAGGCCGAATTAGTTTATCATGCAATTTATAAGCTTTTTGAAAAACACGAAAGACTTTTCCTGCCGCCATTTTATCCGTGGGCTCACTGCTTAAGGCTTCATGCAAAGCCGGATCAAAATTTTCACCCAAGGTCGCCATTTCCGCGACACCATGTTTTTGTAAAAGGTTTTTTAAATCGGCCGCCGTCAATTCGATGCCCTGCTTAAAAGCAGCCATATTATCAGCACTAATTTTAGCTTCCAAAGCGCGCTCAAAATTATCTAGTACGGACAAAAGGTCTTTGACCAAACGCTCACTGCCAAACTTTAACAAGTCCGAACGCTCTTTGATCATATTTCGACGATAGTTATCGAATTCGGCTCTTAAATAAAGGCCTTCATTCTTATACTTTTCAGCTTGTTCTTGAAGTTTTTTAATTTCCTCAGAAACATCAAAAGACGCCTCTGACGCGGCCTTTTCAGCACCATTGGTACTTTGGTTTTCTTCTGCCATTTGGGCTCCTATCGGACTCCGGATAACATTGTGTATTGGCTGCCGATTGTCAATGCAACCAGGGTTAGAATTAGGCTTTAAAGTCTTGCTTTAAAAAGGTCATTTCCTCAAAAACAAGGTTGCTCATGACAAGCCCGCTTTCGGTCAGGCACCAAGCGTCGCCAACCAGCTTCAGCATCTGGCTTTTTTCTAACTTTTCAAGTCGAGGTAAGACCTTGTCCCAGATTTTTTCAGGAAATTTATTGCGCCACTTTTCAAAGGATAAGCCCTGTGCCAATCTTAACGAGGTGTGCAAAAAATCCGTCAGACTTTGATGCATTTCAAGCCGTTCAAATTGAGCCTGAGGCAAACTTCCATCTAAACTTTTAAAAACAACAGATTTATTTTCCAATATTTGTTTTTTATAATCATTGATCGAGCTGACATTCCAAAAGCGGGTGCCCCAGGTGGAATCTTTTGAGTAAGAGTGCGCACTGAGTCCTAGGCTCCAGTATTCTTGGTCGGTCCAATAAAGTAAATTGTGTCGCGATTCAGATCCGGGCAAAGAGTAATTCGAAATTTCATAGCGATGAAAACCTTTTGCCATCAAAGTATCGCGAATCAAAGAAAACATCTCGACTTGCTCTTCATCAGGAGCCCGACCGGCAGATAAAATATGACCCTTTGGAATTGTTAAACAGTAAGGGCTTATATGCTGGGCCCCTTGCCCAATGGCTTCTGACAAATCAGCCTTAAGGTCTTCCAGACTTTGGTTGGGGAGCGCAAATAAAATATCAAAATTAAAACTAGAGGTTTCAGCCCTTAATAAAGCTAAAGTCTCTCGGGTTTGCTGGGCATTGTGCTCACGGCCCAGTTTTTTAAGAAACTGATCATTGAATGTTTGTGCCCCGACACTGTAACGATTAATGCCAATTTCACGGTAAGTCTTCATTTTTTCGGGCGTGATGGTCGCAGGATTGATCTCAATCGTAATTTCAGCTGTATTTTTGGGTTTGAAGCCCAGGGCGGCAAGCTCAGCAAGAACTTTTGCAATCAATTCTGGGGCGACCAGACTTGGAGTGCCACCCCCAAAGTAAATTGTGTCTACGTCCTGCGCCGTAAAGTAATTCGACTTTTGCCTCATTTCTTCTACAAGCAATTGGATGTACTCTTGAGGAGGAAAGATTTGCGATTGCTCGTAAGTGGCAAAATCACAATAAAGGCAGCGCTGAATACAATAAGGAATATGAATATAAATTCCAAACGACTTTTGACTTAACATGTGGAGATTTCTAGAGCATGGCGAAAAAATATCAACTTAAAAATGGTCTCAAGGTCCTTCTTCTGGAGAGTCATAAATCCCCAGTTGTATCAGTTCAAATGTGGGTGAGAACAGGCAGTGCGGACGAAAGAAAAGGCGAAGAAGGAATTTCGCACTTTATCGAGCACTTAGTTTTTAAGGGCACGCGCAAATTTGGCGTCGGAGAAATTGCCTCCACCGTTGAGGGCTCGGGGGGCGAATTAAATGCCTATACTTCTTTTGACCAAACCGTTTTTTACGTCACGATCTCAAAAGAATTTATTGATCAAGGTTTAGAGGTGATCAGCGAAATGATGGGTCACCCCCTATTTGATGGCGCTGAAATCGATAACGAGCGCGAAGTTGTGATTGAAGAAATCAAGCGGGGTCAAGACAGCCCTTCCCGGCGCGCCAGCCAATTGCTTTTTTCAACAGCCTTCAATAAGCATCCTTACGGACGCCCCGTGATTGGTTACGAAAAAATTATTCGTCAAGTAAATCCAAAAATTCTGAAAAAATACTTTGCCGACCGTTATTCGCCACGAAATATGTTTTTAGTGATCAGTGGGGATTTTGCCTCCAGCGAAATGAAGAAAAAAGTTGATCAGTACTTTAGTGATTTTAATTCGACACCTATTCGAAAAGTGAAGCGCACAAAAGAGCTGGCTCAAACAAAGCCCAGAATTGAATTAGAAAAATCAGATTTTAAAGAAACGCAGATATATTTTTCTTGGCGCGGCCCAAATATAAAACATAAAGACACGGCCGCATTGGACGTACTTGCATTTATTATCGGACAAGGCGATAGCTCGCGCTTGGTCAAAGCCCTTAGAATTGAAAAAGCTGTGGCAACATCGGTCGGAGCCTCGAATTTTACTCCACAAGATGAAGGACTTTTTACAATTTTCCTTTCCATGGATCCAAAAAACCTGAACGAAGCCATTGTTGAAATGAAAAAAACAATTATCGAGTTTTTGCAAAACGGTCCTTCGCCAGAAGAAATGCAAAAAGCCGTGAACTGTTTTGCCAGCGAACAAGTTTATTCGATTGAAACGGTTGATGGCATCGCACGTAAAGCGGGAAGCCTTGAATTTTATATGGGGGATCCCAACTATTTTACGAAATATTTAAAAGAAATAGGAAATCTGCGATCTGAAGATATCCTAAAAGTAGCTCGTAAATATTTAGATCCGAAAAAAATGAATATCAGTGCGCTAACAAATTTAGATGTGAAAAAAGTTAAAGCCGAGGCTCAAAATCTGATCAAATCTTACGCCAAAGAATACGCTCAAGCGAAAAAACCAGCGGTGAAACAAAAATTAAGAAATAAAACTTTAAAAATTTCTACAGGGAATCCGTTAGCAGCACCCACCATGGAAAAAATAATTTTACCCAACGGAATGAAGGTCTTGCTTCGACATCAAAAAGACACACCAACATTTTCACTTAAAATGGCCTTTTTGGGAGGCCTGCGCGGCGAACCCGGCGGTAAAGACGGAATGACCGAACTGTTGTCCCGCGTTTGGGCGACCGGTTCAAAAAGCTACTCAGAAGATCAAATCAACGAACAAATTGATAAGATGGCTGCAGGAATTTCAGCCTTCGGTGGACGCAATACGATTGGTTTAACTTTAGAAGGCCTGTCTTCATTTCAAAAACCGCTCAGCGAAATCTTTTTTGATGTCTTAAAAAATCCATCCTGGGATTCTGATATTTTAGAGCGTGAAAAAACAGTTCAAATTCAACAGATTAAAAGTCGAGATGATAATCCTGCCCAGGTCTGCATTAACCAGTTCACGAAAAATATGTTTCAAGGTCACGTCTACGGACGCGATGTTTTAGGTAACGAACAGTCAGTGAATGATGTGACGGCAAAAGACATCGAAATTTTCTTTAAAAAAATGATGGTTGGCGGAAGCTCAACTGTCTGCTTGGTCGGAGACTTCGATAAAGATCTTTGGTTAGAAAAGATCAAAGAGTTTGCGAAAAACTTGCCAGCAAAGCCGTTGGATATTACCTGTCCGATGCCTGTTGAAATTAAAACTGATGCAAAGTTTTTTTCTAAATTAGAAAAGGAACAAACGCATATTGTTTTAGGTTATAGGGGTCTGACTCTGGGATCCGAAGAGCGTTATGCCTTGCATGTTATCCAGTCGATTTTATCAGGCCAAGGCGGACGACTTTTCTTTGAACTTCGGGATAAGAATTCTTTGGCGTACTCTGTTTCACCCCTTCGCATGGAAGGCCTGGACACAGGCTATTTTGGTGCCTACATCGGTTGCTCGCCAGAGAAAACAGCAAAGGCGATTTCAATGTTAAAAGATGAATTTAAAAAACTTTGCGATACAAAAGTTTCAAAAGCGGAATTAGACCGAGCAAAACGCTATCTGGTGGGTCGACATGATATTGATCTTCAAAGAAAAAGCTCGATCTGTGCAGCCTTTCTTTTTGATGAAATTTACGGCATTGATTACAATGAAGTTTTCGAGGCTAATAAGAAATACTTCTCGGTGACCGAAGACGACATCATGAAATTAAGCAGAAAAATATTTCAGCAACCTGCCGTCATTAGCATCGTCGGCCCGCAGGCTTCGGCGAGCTAAGATGCACTTTTCAAGGAAAACCTCAAATTTTTTTGAAGTTTTCTCAAAATAAGTCACATTATTTTATCTCTATTTATTTTTTCCCTCAGAGCAGTAGAATCTAACGCTGGGTGGGGATTTAGCTCAGTTTCACCTAAAAAAAAGCCTCAATCTTCCGATACCTTAGGTATGGAAAAATTTATTAAAAATCAAAAAGGTGTTTCCTTAGTTGAAGTCATGCTTGCTGCCGCTATCATGCTTGTGATTGGTGCGGGGATATCTTCCCTTATCCTCAGCCAAGCTAAAGAAACCAGAGCGCTGTCCGAAATTTTAGCTGCTCTTGATTTAGAGAAAAATATTATTGCCTCGATGGCGGATGGCTCTGTCTGCCAGTACATGCTGAACAACCCATCGCAAACGAAGTTAAATACGATGCTGGCGCTACCGCAAAAGTTCGATTCTCCGGGCCCGATTTTCACAAAGATCACACCAACGGGGCCTGGCCCCGTCGTCGCAAAAGTGGGCGATACGGCTTCAGCCTATTCGACATCGATGGTCATTAAATCTATCAAATTAGAAGTTCTTAATGGCGTGGGCAGTTCCTACAAAGGACAGTGGTTGATTGATTTTGATGAAACAAAGTCGGTTCGAGCCCACAAGCCTATTTCTGTTGGTGCGACGTTAAATGTTGATGCAACAGATCCCACGGCCGCGAAGTTTGTTGGTTGCATGACAACAGGAATGGCTCAAGGATATATGCAGAGTTGCCCGCCGGGAACTTTCTCTGTCGGCTTTGGAGTTGATGGAAATATCAAATGTCAGAGTCCACCAGTCGCGACAATTGCGGCAGGCCCTGCTCCCGCCAGTGTGCCCGTGGCTACAACGCCAATAAAAACATCGCCCTGCCAAGGTCCATCCCACATGAGTATGAGCGGAATCGTTTGCGATAACGGTTATTAAAATCGCTGTACTTTGGCCTTTAGTCTGATTTCTTATGTTTGGCCCCTAAAAGGCCGGTAACTTGGTAAGATAAAATAAGGTGTGCAACCCCTAACGTAAGTGGAGCATGGAACAGCGAGAAAAGAAGTCCGATATTCTACTTTCCGCCGATGGCTACTTTGCCGAGCTCGTCAAAGAGGGCATGGAGTTTCGAAAAATCAATTCCGACCCAAACATTGAAATCTACTTGATCAGTTTACTTAATCACTATCTGGATGCCAGAAATCTATTTGAACAAACTAATGAAAATGGAGTGAAAGTCCCAAAAACTTTGGCGGAACTTTATCTTGTGGCCCAAAATTCTGAACCAACCGTACGTTTTGAGCTTCTTAAGAAATTAGGTGATCGATCTTTGTATATCAGCGGCTTTTTTGCGGATTCATTACAAAGAAAGCTGGTCGATGTCGATTATTACGCCGAGATGGGCGGAGTGGCCTATGGGGCGCTTGCAGACTCGGCACAAGATTCCATAGCCCATGTTTACCGAATGTTTTCCAAACGGTTCGTTGATTTTGTGGATGTTCTTAGCTACATCAGTCAAAGCGGCCAGGTGCAGGGTGATCAAAATATTTTGCGTTTATATGATCGATATATTAAAACTGGTTCTGAGCTCGCACGGGAAAAATTAATGGAAAATGGAATTGTGGCCATTCCGCGAGATCAAATGAAATCAACGAAGCAACAGTAACCGGAATTAAACAGCATGTTCGGATTAAGTATGGGTGAAATTTTATTATTGGCCGCGATTGCATTGATTGTGATTGGGCCAAAGCAATTGCCAGAATTCGCACGACAGATCGGTAAAGTTCTAAACGAAATTAAGCGAGCCAGCGGCCAATTTACACAAGAAATAAAAAATCAAGCACAAGCGGATCTTCATAAACCATCAGCACCACCGCCGCCAAATCCAAATCCAAATCCAAATCCAGATCCAAAAGATTCAGTATGAGTGAAAACGAAGACGTTGCATCGGGACAAAGCTTAGTCGAACATTTAGCGGACTTACGACTGCGTTTGATCAACAGCCTTTACGGAATTATTTTAGCCTTTGGGGTCTGTTATTATTTTAGTGAAAATATTTTTAATATTGTTCGACAACCGATTCAGCCATTTCTTCCAACCGGGGGTTTAATTTTTACCGGGCCCATGGATAAATTTATGGCCCAC
>JAYWDA010000151.1:0-6079 GCA_043780105.1 Pseudobdellovibrionaceae bacterium
GTTTTTTAAACTGACCCAAAAGCTCATTGAATTCGATGCTTTCTGTTGTGCAGCCGGGAGTGTTATCTTTTGGGTAAAAATAAAGCACCATTTTCTGGCCCTTAAAATCACTTAAAGACATCGTGCTACCGCGGGACGAGGGAATCTTGAAAGACGGAACTTTTTTGTTCATTTGAATTGAAGAGGTCATAGGTCATTTTTTATTCAATATTGGAAATTAAGTCATCGAATATTTGTCTTGATTAACGTTTTCGAGTTTTGTTAACGTTGAGCCTATGAAAAAACACTTCGTCCTTAGCCTAGGTTTCCTTTTTTCTTTAACGACTTTAGCTGCCGATCTTAAAGTGGGTGATTCTGCTCCGGGGTTCACATCCACGACAGACCAAGGAAAGAGCTTTTCTTTGTCAGATCGCAAAGGTCAGTGGACTGTTTTGTACTTTTATCCAAAGTCTGAGACGCCTGGGTGCACGACTCAAGCTTGTGCTTTTCGCGATAGTATTAACGTCATTCGTGCCGAAAAAGCAGATATCTTTGGAATCAGTGCTGACACTGTTGCTAACCAAGCGGGCTTTCATAAAAATCATAACTTGAATTTTACATTGCTGGCAGATCCTGATTCTAAAGTGATCAATCTTTATGGCTCAAAGATGACAGGAATGAATATGTCTAAAAGATGGACCTTTATTATTGATCCTGAATTAAAAATTAGGAACATTGAAAAGGATGTCGATCCGGCCAAAGACGCCGAGCGAGTCGCCCAGCAAATCCACGGGTTAAAAGCTAAGAAATAAAATATTTTTACGGGTTTTTTACGCCCATTGCGTCCATAGTCCCTCGTGGACTCTGCGACTGATTGATATTATTTTCCTAATAAAATAGGGAAAATAATAAATATGAAAACCCATGGTCCGTCGCAACCTCGGGGCCTAGCGAGCCGAATTCGAAGAATTCTAGTTGGAGCGCCCAAAGATTTATCGGACACTTCTCTTTTTCACAAAATCTCATTAATTCCATTACTAGCTTGGGTCGGCTTAGGGGCTGACGGCCTGTCGTCTTCTGCCTACGGACCCGAAGAAGCCTTTAAGGCTTTCGGAGAGCACACCTACTTGGCAGTGCCTTTGGCACTGATGATGGGGCTGACAGTTTTTATTATTTCAGCGGCTTACCGCCGAATTATTGAAGAGTTTCCCCACGGTGGTGGCGGGTATGTGGTTGCAAGTAAGCTTCTTGGTAACCGTGCCGGCGTGATTTCAGGCTGTGCTCTGATTGTTGATTATATATTAACGATTACGGTGTCTGTTGCGGCCTCAGGCGATGCGATTTTTAGTTTTATTCCAGTGCATTTGCACCACTATAAACTTCCCGTCGAAATCTTTTTTATTATTTTTCTGACTCTTCTGAATATTCGCGGAGCGAAAGAGTCAGTTTTAATTCTAACTCCCATCTTTATGATTTTCTTGATCACCCATGTTGTGGGTATTTTTGGCGGAATTTTTTGGCATCTCTCAGATTTTAATTTTACCATTCATCACGTCGCTACGGGTTTCAAGGGCGGCATGGATACGCTGGGCCTTGGCGCGCTGATGCTGCTGTTTATTCATGCCTTCTCGATGGGTGGAGGAACTTATACAGGAATTGAAGCCGTTTCTAACGGTTTGCCGATTATGCGGGAACCAAAGGTAAAAACTGGAAAACGAACCATGGTTTATATGGCCGTATCTTTGGCATTCACTGCGGCGGGATTGCTGTTTTGTTATTTGCTTTGGGACGTTTCGTTTGTTGAAGGAAAAACCTTAAATGCAGTTCTTTTTGAAAAAATGGCAGCCAACCTGCCTTTTGGCTCGGCGATTGTGGTTGTCACACTTCTTTCAGAAGGACTGCTTTTAATCGTTGCAGCCCAAGCTGGATTTATTGATGGTCCCCGAGTGCTTGCGAATATGGCCGTGGATTCTTGGTTTCCACGAAGATTTGCCGGTTTGTCAGAGCGGCTGACAACGGGCAATGGTATTATGATCATGGGAATCACCGCCCTGATGGCTTTACTTTATACAAAGGGTGATGTTGGGCATCTCGTTGTGATGTATAGTATCAACGTATTTTTGACCTTCTCGATTTCGATTTTTGGTATGCTTAAATCTTACATTCAAGAGCCAAAGCCAAAAAGAAAGAGTGGAATTGCCATTTTTGCTTCAGGTTTTATTATTTGCGCGACCATCTTAGTGATGACAGTTCACGAAAAATTTCTCCAAGGCGGATGGATCACTTTGGTCGTGACATCTTCGTTGATTGCCGTTTGTTTTATGATTCGAACCCATTATGTCAACGTCGCTAAAAAATTACGATATCTTAAAGTCGGCGTTGATGAGCTTCAGTATGAAAAAGCAAATCCGGCCGTTGAGAAAAGAACTGCCGCAATTTTAGTCGGAGGCTATGGGGGCCTAGGTTTGCAGACGCTAAAAAGTATTCTTGTGAACTTCCCAGGAATTTATCATAGCTTCGTTTTCATTTCAGTCGGAGTCATCGATTCAGGCAGTTTTAAAGGTGAAGAGGCCATTCATCAATTAGAAGTCGAGACTGAGAAGATGCTAGCAAAGTATGTTCTGCTTATGAAGGGATTAGGGGCCGACGCCCATTTCCGTTTTGGAGCAGGGACCGAAGTTGTTGAAGAGGGGTTTCAAATTTGCAAAGAAGTGGCCGCTGAGTTTTCACAAACTACTTTCTTTACTGGAAAGGTTATTTTCGAAACCGAGCAGTGGTTTGATCGTATCCTTCATAATGAAACAGCTTTTTCGATGCAAAAAAGGCTTCAAATCGCTGGCTACACGATGGTTATCTTGCCCGCCAAAGTCAGCTAACTTAAAAGGCGTAAAGTCAGCATCACGGCGCCAAGAACTGCAATTAGTTGCAGCAGCCGCTGACGATTCGACTCAAGCCCTGGGTCGGATCTTTTTGTCCAAAGGGCCGTAGATAAAAGGCCGAAGATGATAAGGGCAATCAGTCGCCATCCCAAATTTGTCATGTGATTTGAACTTAGGTGATCCTTCGGTACATCGTCGCGTAAAAGTGGGATAAAAATGAAGATTTTACGCTTTCTTTACGGCTGTTCAGGTGACTATTGCCAAAGTTAGAAAGAAGGACTTCAATCGGGCTCTTGGGGTTAATCCTGTGAAACGCTTTTTTAAATACTGTTATACTTTTTTTGGAATCAGTCTTTTTCTGGGCGCCAACCTATTTCTGAACCATTACATTGGCTACAGGGCGATCGGGTTTGTGATCTTGCTAGGTGTGTTAGCGGTGGGCCTTGTCAGCACGTTGGGCCCAACTCTGTTTGCAGCAGGTCTTAGTGCGCTGGCTTGGAATTTCTTTTTTATTCCACCGCGATTTACTTTAGTGGTTGATAAGCCTGAAGATCTTTTGATGTGTCTGACCTATTTGATTGTTGCTTGTCTTATAGGTTTTCTGACGAACCGGATTAAATTTCAGGAGCAACTGGTGCGCGAGCGAGAAGATCGAACCAATCTACTTTATCAGTTTTCGCAAGATATTTCTTCAAGCCAAAAGAAATATGATTTTTTATTTAAAGTGACAGAAAAGCTTGGTCCTTACTTAAAAGGTGAATGCAGGATTTATTTAGGACCTGACAATAAGACTAAGCCGGAAATAAATCTTGATGCCAATTCTCTAAATCGAGCGATACAGGTTTTTCATTCTGGTGAGATGATCGAAACTAAAGAGATGACGGGGTCGCCTCATCTTGAAGTTTACTGGCCCTTAAAAAATTCCCACGAAATTTTCGGAGTGATGATTTTTAAATCTGATCACGTCTTAGAGATTAAGGCCGATCATAAAAACTTTGTTGAATCTGTTCTTAGGCAGTTAGCAGTGTCTTTAGAAAAATACTCATTAGAAGAAAATGCCCTGGAAGCCGAAAAATTGCGACAATCAGAGGACTTGCATCAGGCCCTTTTAAATTCAATCAGTCATGAAATGCGCACACCTTTAACAGTTTTGATGGCTTCGGCCGCGATGATGACAGATCCCAAGGTCGCGCATGATTCAAAAGTGGTCCAAACCCTGGGGGAAGAGGTTCTGCGCGCCAGTGATCGCCTGAATAGGGTGATAGAAAATCTCCTCGACATGAGTCGCTTAAATTCAGGTGTGCTAGAATTAAAAATGGATTGGCATGATGTCGGTGATCTTATTGGTGTGGCGCTGCAGAAGTTAAAAGTGCAAATTAAAACTCACGAATTAAAAGTCGAACTTTCAGAAGAACTGCCACTGATTAAAATTGATTTTCGATTGATGGAGCACGCCCTTTCAAATTTAATTTTAAATGCAAGTATGTATTCTCCTCCGGCAACACGGATCACTGTCTTATCCCATACTGAAGGTGATATTTTAAAATTAGAAGTTAAAGACGAAGGACAGGGCATTCCAGCCGAATCGATCGGAAAAGTCTTTGATAAGTTTTATCGGGTTCCAGGATCCCCCACTGGTGGAACGGGCTTGGGCTTATCGATTGTCAAAAGCATTGTCGAAGCTCATAAGGGAAAAATATTTGTCGCAAATAATTCGGACCAAGGGGCTCTTTTTACCCTGACTATTCCGATCCACGAAATGAATGATCGACCTATCGAGGAACCCCTATGATTCATTCTGGTCCCGTACGAATATTAGTGATTGATGATGAACCTTCCATCAGAAATCTCATCAGAACAAGTTTACAAACTCACGACTATATTGTCGAAGAGGCTGGAAGCGGCGAAGAAGGCTTAACTGTGACGGCTGCATTTCATCCGCATTTAATCATTCTTGATTTAGGCTTGCCAGATATTGGCGGCCTTGAAGTGTTAAAGCGCTTGCGCGTTTGGACCGAAGTCCCGGTGATTATTTTAACCGTCGCAGATGCCGAAGAAACTAAGGTTGCGCTTCTAGATGCTGGCGCAAATGATTACCTGACAAAGCCCTTTGGACTTCAAGAGCTTCTTGCAAGGATACGGGTCGGCCTTCGCCATCACTCTTTGATTGAGGCCACGCCGGTTTTTAAATCTGGTCTCTTGCAAATTGACCTGAATCAACAAACGGTATCCCGTGACGGTAAACCAATTAAGCTGACATCGACCGAGTTTCAGTTATTGGCCCATCTTGTTCGCGGCCAAGGAAAAGTTATTTCGCAGGATCACTTACTGCGTTCGATTTGGGGACCGCAAGCTCAGGATCAAAATCATTATCTCAGAATCTACATTGGGCAACTTCGAAAAAAGTTAGAGCTAAATCCTTCTAATCCTGTTCATATTATCACTGAGCCAGGCGTGGGTTACCGAATTGTTTGATATTTAAACTTATACACTTTTCGCAAGGCGGTTATCTGTCGAAGGGGGATATTCTGTTGTTGGAATATAGCGAGACAAAACCTCAATTAACAAGTTTCTTTGAATAGGCTTTGTTAAAAAATCCGTGAAACCAGAAATTAGGCCTTTGATACGCTCTTCCTTCATCGCATGAGCTGTGAGCGCAATGATTGGCGTCAGGTAGTGACCTCCCCGAAGTTTTTTTGTTGCCTCATGTCCATCAAGAACTGGCATTTGAATATCCATTAAAACAACATCAAAATTTCCAGCTAAGGCTTTCGTGACTCCTTGGAGACCATCGGACGCCGTTGTGACCACGGCTCCTTCTTTGCGTAAGTAAGTAGTGATGAGCATTTGATTGTCCATTGAATCTTCAACTAAGAGGACTTTTAATTGATGAAGGCTAAGGCCGCTGGGACGATTGCCAAAGGGCGTCGTTTTTTGAACAACCTGCTGACTCAATTCTAAAACCTTGGTTTCTAAAACCGATGGAGCTTTTAACTCAATATGAAAAGTACTGCCCTGGCCATCCGTACTTTTTAATAGTTCTAAGCTTCCATCTAAAGCCTCAGCCAGTCGTTTTGAAAGGATCAGACCCAATCCAGTGCCACCAAATTTGCGCGTTGTCGACGGATCAGCCTGAGCAAAAGGCTGAAATAGCTTTGAGATTTGATCGGCTGAAATTCCAACGCCTGTATCTGTGATGGTCAGCTTTAAAATTGGCTCTT
>JAYWDA010000152.1:0-10079 GCA_043780105.1 Pseudobdellovibrionaceae bacterium
TAACCGCGAATTTGGCATGTCAAAAAATGAAAATCCAAGCCAAGGGTCTTACTTTATTGAAGAGATGACAGAGCTTGTGGAAGAAGCCGTGTTAGAAGAATTTCGCCGCATCAACGAGCGTGGCGGCGTCTTGGGTGCCATGGAAACGCAGTACCAAAGATCAAAAATTCAAGAAGAGTCTTTGTATTACGAAAAACTAAAACACGACGGGACATTACCAATTATTGGTGTAAATACCTTTATTGATCCAAAAACCATGACGGCCGATTACTTACCGCCAAAAATTGAAATGGCGCGGGCTTCTTATGAAGAGAAAAATCAGCAACTGACCCAAGTCCGAGCGTATCAAAAAACTCATCAAAGCCAAAGTCAGCAAGAAATTCAGAAACTTAAAGACAGCGTGCTTGAGGGAAAAAATATTTTCGAAGCCCTGATGACGGCCGCGCGGCATTGCAGCTTGTATGAAATGAGTCAGGCTTTGTACGAAGTCGGCGGCCAGTACCGTAGGAATTTGTAGAGCAAGTTTTAAGGACCCTGTCGAACTTATTTACATCTGTAAAATACATTCAAGAAAATGTTTTTTCTAACACCTTTTCTACATGATATCTTTGCGACACCCAAAGACAGACGTAGTATCCTATATTGTAAAAGGAGACTTTTTTATGAGAGTCTTATTTGAAAAATTGATGCTCTTTTTGGCTTGCCTTAAAGTCATTAAAAACCCTGTTGATCGCTATGAATTTTATTATCAGACGGACCGCTTGGCCGATCCGTCGGTCTTCGCCGATATTTTTTCTAAACTTAATTCAGATCCATTTTGTAAGGAAGCGCTATCAACCCAGCGCCGAATGAAACCTATTTCTGCAAACGACCTAGCTAAATTTCCTGAAGGAACATTGGGCCACGCCTACTTAAATTATTTGAAACGAAATAAGATTAAGGTCGTTTCTCAAGCGGCTCCCAAGAATCAGCCTATCAGTTACCTGCGTTCAAGGGACCGGCAATATCATCATATTTGGAAATTGCTCCTGAACTACGATACATCGCTTGAGGATGAAATGGCTTATCAAGCCTTTAATTATGCGCAAATAAACTCAACAAATTCCATTCTTTTGATTGTGTTAACCCTGTTGCATGGATTGATCTATGATCGAGCTCAGCTAAAAAATATTTTTAATGGCATCGCGGATGGCTGGAATAAAGGAAAAAAAATGCCGTTGATTTGGGGCTTGCCGTTTGAGGACTATTTTTCTGAACCCTTAACTGAAGTTCGCGAAAAATACCTCAGAATGCGTGTTGTTACAAAAACTGCCAGATCAGATCAAGAAGTAACTGCCTAGCTGTTGGGTGACGCCTGAAGAACAGATTGAGAATAAAACTGCTCAAAAATCTTTTCAGCGATTCGAACGCCATCACAAGCGGCACTTGTGATACCTCCAGCATAACCAGCCCCTTCGCCCGCAGGATATAGACCTTTGTGCGAGGTGCTTTCTAAAGTAATATCATCGCGACAAACTCGGATGGGGCAGCTTGTGCGTGATTCAATACCAAAGAGCTGAGCCTCAGGATGAATAAAGCCCTTCATTTTTTTCTCAAATTCGTGCAAGCCCTCAACCAATTTTTCGCTGATGTTTGAGGGTAATAATTCGCGCCAGTTCACAGGACTGATGCCTGAGGGGCTCGAGTGCGCACCTAATGGTTTATTTTTATTCTCAAGAAACCCAACCAGATTCTGCACAGGTAATTCTTTAGTTCCGCCATTTTTAACAACAGCCTGGTAAGATTTCTTTTCTAAATCGCGGCGCAAATCCATGCCGCCAAATTTGGTGTCACCAAATAAAGTCTTGTGGTCAAGGCTGACCACAAGGGCTGCATTGGCGTAGGGCGAATTGCGATGATAGTTACTCATCCCATTACAAACCACACCGTCCGATTCAGTGCCGCTGGATAAAACGTAACCACCAGGGCACATACAAAAACTGTAGACGCCAACGCCAGATTTATCGTCATGATGAGTGATCTTATAATTGGCTGACCCAAGCTTTGGATGATCGGCATGATCCCGGTACTGAATTTGATTAATGAGCTTTTGTGGATGTTCCACGCGAAGGCCCATCGCAAAAGACTTTCCTTCTAAATCAACACCCTGGTTTTTTAAATGATAAATCATATCTTCTGCGGAATGACCTGTGGCTAAAACAACAAAAGACGAATTGAAAACTTGGCCTTGTTCAGTTTTAACACCAATAATTTCTTGATTCTTAAAAATCATCTCTGTCACTTGGGTGTTGAAATGGATCTGACAGCCATTTTCTAATAAAAATTTTCGAAGCTTCGGGATCACTCGGCGAATTCGATCAGATCCGACATGGGGATTCGCCAAATATTCAATTTCCTTCGGCGCGCCAAATTGAACAAGGCGATTTAAAACGTATGGGATATGATCTGATTTAATGCGCGTGATTAATTTTCCATCCGAATAAAGCCCAGCGCCGCCTTCGCCGTAACAAACATTATTGCGCGGATCCAGCTCTCCGTAGCGCCAAAATTTATTGATGCCTTTGATACGTTCTTCGCTGGCCGAGCCACGTTCAAACAAATGGCAGGGAATACCGCGCTCAACTAAACGCAAGGCCGCAAAAAGACCCGCGGGTCCTGAGCCTATGATCAGAGGTAAATCTTTTCCTGAAGAAGTCACACGCTCTAAATCAAAGCGAGGCTCTGCTAAAGTCTCGCCAGCATTTGCTACTTCTAAAGTGTAGACGAAGTGAGGGTTATGCCTGGATCTAGCATCGACGCTTTGTCGCAAAATCCGGTAGGGCCCGTGATCAGGGCTTAACCATTGCAGCTTTTCGGCCAGCTCTTCATCCAAGCCGACAGGAACGTTATTAAGGATTTTTGACATGCCGTAAAGATAGCACAATCTGAAAAAAAGTGACAGTTGATATGAAGAAAGTCATGATACCAGCATGCTTTGGATTTTATCTTTTCTACCGCGAAAATGGCTGAGTCGACTGATTGGATTTTTGATGCACATCAGGCTTCCGGGGCCATTGGCAAAGCTTTCTATTGAAGCTTTCGCAGGCGCCTACAAGATCAAAATAAATGAAGCTGAGAAGCCTCTTGAGCACTACACATCTATTGGAAATTTCTTTTCGCGCCGTCTGATTGAAGGAGCTCGACCTATTTCTTCTGCTTGGGCGATCCACCCTAGTGATAGTGAAATTTTACAATCAGGGCCGATCATCGAAGGCACCCTAATCCAGGCAAAGGGCCGAACTTTTAGTGTTGTTGGTCTGACAGAAGACCCCGACGCCGCGGATAAATATCAAGATGGATATTTCATCACTTACTATCTTTGCCCAACCGACTACCACCGAGTCCATTCTCCTGTTGGGGGCTTTGTTAAATCAGTGATGTACCGGAATGGCGATTTGTGGCCAGTCAATAAAAACAGTGTGTCGCTGATCAAGAATCTGTACATTCAAAATGAACGATTGATGGCAGAAATTGCCTCTGAATTTGGTCCCGTTGGAGTTGTGATGGTGGGTGCGACCAACGTGGGGTCTATGACTCTTGCGTTTGATAAAAAAGTGCGCACCAATCGCCAGGCAAAATCAAAGCGGCATATCTATGAAGTGCCCATTGAAATTCAAAAAGGCGATGAATTTGGAACTTTCCATATGGGAAGTACGGTGATTGTTCTTTACAGCAAAGAGTTTCGAAAAAAGTTTGAAGCGCAGTTTTCAATCTCTAGAAAAGTTAAAGTGGGGCAGCCTCTGACAGAGGAGCTGGATAAGAGCATTCCGTCGTCGAAGTCTCTTGAACACTGATACGAACCAGCTCAGGCAGAGGACCTTTTAGTTTCTTATAAAGCCATAAAGCTAAGTTTTCGCTGGTCGGATTTTCTAGACCGGGCACTTGGTTGAGGGTCTGATGATCCAGCATTAAAAGAAACGGTTTTACCGTTTTTTCAATCTCGTGGTAGTCCCGCACCCAGCCTAATTTTGGCTGTAAAGGCCCCTGAAGCGTCAGGATTAATTTAAAGCTGTGCCCGTGCATCCGAGAACAAGGGTGTTCAGGTGGTAAATTTGGCAAAAAACGCGAAGATTCAATCTGAAATTGCTGTTTCAATTCAAAGTTCATGGTAGGACGGGTAGCACAGGAAACCACCGAATGTCACGAACCACA
Source organism: Pseudobdellovibrionaceae bacterium (assembly GCA_043780105.1). Classification (GTDB taxonomy): domain Bacteria; phylum Bdellovibrionota; class Bdellovibrionia; order Bdellovibrionales; family Bdellovibrionaceae; genus JAYWDA01. Next base: position 4,192 of record JAYWDA010000152.1, read on the forward strand.
TTGCACCTTTCAAAAGAGAACTTTAAATTTTCAGCCGCCCATTTTCTTATTTTCGATGCCCTGTCGGCGGAACGGCTGCACGGGCACAATTATAAGGTTCGAGTGAAAATTAAATTTAAGCAGGAATTAAGCGAAAGCTCCGAAGGTTATTTTGTTGATTTTAATGTGTTTAAAAAAGCCATCGTGCAAACCTTAAAACTTTGGGACGAAATGGTTTTACTGCCAGCCCTACATCCTGAGATGAAATTTTTAGAGGAAGGTCCTTCTTTAAAAGTTTGGTTTCGTGATCGCCATTATGTTTTTCCAAAAAATGAAGTCGTGCGATTGCCCATTTTGAACACCAGCAGTGAGTTCTTTTCAAGCCTGCTTGCTGAAACGTTGATGCGGGAATTTAAAAAACATGATGTCTCGTCGCTAGAAGTTTTTGTTGAAGAAACCCCAGGCCAGGGAGCATCAACAAAGGTTAAAGCCGAGTAATTCCCAGTCAAATACGTTATAAAGCACTCTTACCCTTATTCCCTATTGCCCATTATGGGTTTTATGATATGATGAGCTATTGGAAGGCGTGGTGAGCTATGGGTGCAAAAAAAGAGAAATCTAAGCTTGTTTCTGTGGATGAACGAGGAAGAGTTACTTTACCTCTTGAGTTTCGTCGAGGAGTTGAGACATTCTCAATGGAAATTTTAAAGGGCGGATCCATCAAATTAATTCCTCAAGAAGTTGTTAATATTGCTGATGCGGTATTATTAAAGTCTCTTAAGAAATCAGTGTCGCAGGCAAAGCGTGGCGAAATCGAAGATGTCCCTGATGACTGGATTGACCAAGAATGAAGTTTCAGCTGCAAATGACATCTGAAGCTAAAGTCCAGTTTGGCGCTATTATGAATGACCCATCAAAGTCCGGCTTGCAAAAGCAAATCAAGAAAGCGCTTGGGTATTTGTCACAAAATCCCAAACACCCAAGCCTTAATTCGCATCCCTTGGCGGGCTCGGAAGAATCTACAGGCTTAAAGATTTGGACTTCCTATGCTCAAAATCGAGCGCCTGCAGCGCATAGAATACTTTGGACTTATAGCAAAACGAAAAAAGAAATTATTATTCTCCAAATTATTCCGCATTACTAAATTTTAACACCGATTTTAAATTAAGGTTGAGAGCTCAGCTGACCGAATTGCACTTCGCGCAAAGAGAGCTCTTTAACAAGATGGTAAGACCAAAAACAAATTCTTTTATTGGCCAGCCAATCAAATATTTTTTCCTGCACATTTTGAGGCGAGGCATCGCAAGAAATATCGGCAAAATCATTAAAATTTGAGACCTTATCGACCCGCCAAGAAAAGGGTGTGCTGTCGGGGTTGACCAAGGAACGATTTTCACTCTTTGGAGCATAACTGATTGTGCCGACCATCAGTTGATAAAGGCCATGACTGATATTATTGCGAGCTTTTGCAATCAGCACAGGGTCTTCAAGCTTTACGATAAAAGAATCACTTCGCTGATCGTTAGATAATAAAAAGTAAACTGCAGCCGGATCGACGGGAACTTGAACGGGAGTGGAGGGCAGTTCTTTTAAGGCTTTCATGGCGCCGGCCTCATTTTCCTGAATGACAGCGGAAATTCGGCCTTCTGCGACCAACTCAACCTTAGCGCCAGTCGCCCAAAATTTAAAATCCGTTGTTTTCAAATGCGAAGGCAGCTGGATGGATTGAGTGGAAAGAACTTTATTTTTTGATGATAAAAAACGTAACATAACCGTTTGTGGCTGGGGGTTTAAATTCTGAATATAACCCTTGTAGGCTAAACCCCGTTTAAGCGGCCAGAGCCTAGACGGTGAAACTCGTGGGGTCCAAGGGATCAGGTCGGATCCACAGCGTGTTGTTGCAACAACCTTTGGGCTTAAAGTTTTTATTGAAAAATCAAAGGAGGGAAGATCTTCGGGAGTCAGAGTTTTAGTTTCAAATTTTTCTAGTTGCCAGTGAACTTCTTCGAAGCTTTTTTCACCATAGTACTGGAACCATAAATTCTGCGGTTCAGGCGATAAATTTTCAATAACCAGCTGGCCATTTTCACAGACCTTAGGCGCATGCAGGGCCTGGCCTAGGGCTGGGTTAACAAAAAAGAAAGCCATCATAAGTGGGACAAAGGTCAAGTTTTTCATGCTAACTAGATCGGACCTTGGTTTAAAAACTTTACTAAGGCCTGTCACTTCTAGACCCAAGTCGGGTCCAGGCCTTAGTGGCCCACGATGATTATCAACTTACTTTCATTAGCTTTGTAGGCGGGGCCACCGCCTGAGATTTAATGCCGTGGGCCTCCCCAATATGGCATAAGGTTTAAGTGAAACTCCTAGAAGTAAAAAAGCAGAAAAATATTCGCGAAGTCACAGTGACTGATTTTGATGGACCTGATTTGGTCATCGAGCGGCTGCATGAAATGGGTTTTCATAAGGGCTGCGTGCTTCACATTTTAGGCGTTGCGCCCTTCCAGGGACCTCTGTTGATCGAACTAAATACAACGGTCCTGGCACTTCGAGATGAGGAAAGCCAATGTCTGCTGATACAAATTTAAAAACATTTGCTTTGGTCGGAGCCCCGAACTCAGGAAAGACAACGCTTTACAATTGGCTGACGGGCTCAAAATTTAAAACTGTTAATTATCCAGGCGCCACGGTTGAATACTCGGTGGGCCAAGTTGCACCCCACTGGCATTCAGAAGGGCAGATGGTTGATACGCCGGGAGTTTACAGCCTTCATCCAAAAAGTGCCGACGAAGTCGTCACCTTAAAAGTCCTCTACAATAACCCCAAGGTCGGTCGCATTCATGGCGTGATTGTGGTCGTTGATGGAACGCAATTAGGTCGGCATCTACTGCTAGCAGAACAAATCAAGGAAACGGGCTTTCCGATGGTTCTGGCGGTGACGATGTCAGATATTTTACGAAAAGAAAATATTGAAATTGATATGAAGTATTTGGCTGAACGTTTTACTTGCAAAGTCGTCGCTGTTGACGGGCTTTTAGGTGCTGGAATTCAAAATCTTGTCGACACTTGCCAGAGTCTGCCTTTGGATCAGTGCGGAAATAAGCCCGATATCTGGAATTTAGAGCTGCAAGAAAAAAAGCAATCTGAAATTGAAAAAGTCGCAAAAGCCGCTTTAAAAAATGATCCGGGATTAATCTCCAAATTACGAAATGTCAGTTTAACCACACGAAAAATCGACGCGGTCCTGATGCATCCTATTTTTGGTTTGATGGCGTTTGTTCTGATTATGACCCTATTATTTTCAAGTATTTTCTGGATGGCAAAACCCTTTATGGAAGCCATTGATCACAGCTTCAGTTTTCTAGCAGATCAAGAGATTGCTTTTTTGGGCGAAAATATTTTAAGCGACTTCCTGGGCCGCGGTCTGATCACAGGCATGGGCGCTGTGCTTGTTTTTGTCCCTCAAATCTTTATTTTATTTCTGGGGATCAGCGTGCTTGAAAGCTCTGGCTACTTAGCCAGGGCAGCCACAATTATTGATAAACCTTTTTCAAAACTTGGAATGAGTGGTCGAAGCTTTGTTCCGGTTTTATCAGGCTTTGCTTGTGCCGTACCTGCCATTATTGCCAGTCGAAATATTCCGTCCGCAAGGGACCGTTGGATCACTAATTTTATTATTCCCTTGATGACATGCTCGGCAAGACTTCCAGTGTACGCCCTTTTGCTGGCTTTCCTTTATAAAAATGAATCCGCGTGGAAGCCCGGCCTTGCTCTGGCTGTTATTTATATTGTGTCGGTGATGATCGGAGCCATCGCTGCGGGAATCATGAATAAACTTTTACCTAAAAAAGATTTTTCATTTTTTATGATGGAGCTTCCTCTTTATCGTCGTCCGCGAGTTCCTGTTATTTTTCGGCAGGCCTTAACTCGAACTTACTCGTACATTAAAAGAGCCGGCCCAGTGATTTTAGTTTTATCAGTTCTTGTTTGGGGCGCTTCTAATTTTCCAAATTATGAGATCAAAGACCCAGCGCAAAAGCTTGAGCAAAGCTACCTTGGACAGGTCGGCCATGTTTTAGAACCTATTTTTAAACCGATGGGAGTTGATTGGCGCGTGGGTATAGGACTGCTCAGTGCCTTTACGGCGCGGGAAGTTTTTGTGTCCTCCTTAGCCATCGTTTTTAATGTGACCGATAATAACGAAGAGACTCAGCAGAATTCATTGTTAGAAAATATGCGAAGTGCCACTTTTGCTGACGGCGGTCGGGTGTTCACAGGGGCTTCGATCGCGGCATTGATTTTATTTTTTATGATTGCCTTACAGTGCATGTCGACGGTGGCCATTTCAATCAAAGAAAATAATTCGATGAAATATGCTATTTCTCAGTTGGTGGTTTTTAATGTCGTGGCCTACATTTTAGCGGTGGGTCTTTTCCAAATCCTAAAAAATTTCGCAACCTAGAAAATTATTTTTTTCGGGTGAAATAAAAATACTTTCGGTACCAGGGCTGAACTTTTCGCCAAAGTTTAAAGCCCTGATCTTGTGGAAAAATAGGTGTACGAAAAATTGAAGTGACGGGTTGGCTTAAATGAAAGCCCCCCTGATCCGTGTTAATAATATAATTATAACCAGCGTTGAACGCGGTTTCAGCCAATTCGTCTGTTCTTAAGCCATAGGTGAAGGCATAACTTAGAATGGATATGCCAAATTCGTTTTCAAGGAAGAGTTTAGATTCTCTCAGCTGGTGAAAGGCTTCTTTTTCAGTCATTTGGGTCAGTGGTTTATGTTCGAGCCCGTGGGAGCCAATTTCAAAATGGCCTGACTCAAAAACAGTTCTTCTTTCTTCCGCAGTCATTAAGTTTTGCAAAGGAATTTCACCTTCGTCCCAAAAATTATTTTTAAGCTGATTGTTCGCCAGTAAATAAATCACAGCCTTCATCTGGTATTTTTGTAAAAGGGGCAGAGCTTGGGTTAAATTATTCGTATAGCCATCATCAAAGGTGATCATTAAAGGCTTGCGCGGGAATTGCGACCAATCCCTTTTACCAGATGAGAAATCGTCGATGTCTTTAAATTGAAGAGTTTGATAGCCCCATTTTTTATAGGCCCTTAGTTGCTGATCAAATCGCTCCGTCGTCACAAAAATTTTATGTCGAGTTTCAATTTCTGAAGGCGTCACCATATGGTACATAAGAATCGGGATCGATTTTCGATAATTTTTATAAAAAAGAGCCGCCTTATAGATATTTTCAATTTTTTTCGCCGCATTTGAAAAATCAAAACGGGCCTTGGCCGCAAGCTGCAAAGCCTTACTTTCTTCTCCCACTTCAGGCTTGGACTGCAAAAAGGCAGTCAGGCTCTGAATCATTTCATCAGGTTTAAAAGGAGGGGCTGCTTGCGTAAGCCCAATATCTCCGAAATTAGATTTGCAGATTTCAGAGAAACTGGCTCCAGTCACAATCCCTAAACTGATATTTTCACCAATGGCCCATACAGGCACACCTTGCAAAAGCGCGCTGATGGCAACCCGACCTGCTCCAAAAATCAAACGATAGTGGGGAAGCGCCTGATCCAAATCGGCAGTTGCAGGAGAAGTTATACATCCAGGATATTTTTTATTTAAAAATTCAATCCTATTTAAAGCTTCAGATCCCAAAGTGGCAACTGGTCCGCCCAAAAGATGAATTTTAAGATCGGGAAATTTTTCAAGAAGTTTTGAAAACACCTCGTCAATCAAGCGCTTTGTTTGATCCCCTTTGGGCCCTGAGGTTCGTCCAACAACAGCGATTGAGTTCGTAGGTATACCTGTCGTCGAAGCCGTCATGTGAACTGGATTCCCAATGACAGAGATGTATTCATTCCTTAAGCCAAAATCCTGATGCAGATGAGTCTTTATATTTTTACAAAC
>JAYWDA010000153.1:0-1670 GCA_043780105.1 Pseudobdellovibrionaceae bacterium
ACTGTCGAAGAATTTTTTTGCTCAGCACATGGTTCCTGTCTTCAATTAAGCCGCTTTAGTTTCTTCATGTCTTTCGCGGAAACTTAGCAGAACATGAAAAGGGCCAAGCTCTGTTGTAAAAGGCACAATCATTGTTGGACCTGAATCAAAAGGAATGACCGTGTGCTGATCACCGATGACAACACTTGGGACTGCCATTTTAAATTGAAATCCGTCTTTATTTAAGTTGGCTTTGACGACTCCATAAATAATATTTGTTAATTCGCCAACACCTAATTTTACAGACTGATTTACTTCTGTGAAGGGCTTGCGATACATTTTAGCTAAAATTCCAAAAATTGTAGCTTTTGGAAATGTGACAATTAAAGTGCCTTCAATTTTTTCTTGAGTCAAAGTAACGATTCCTGAGACATCTCCTTTAACATCACACTCATCCTCCAGCGTGAAGTTTCCGACTTTTGGTTTTAGACCAAACATGCTGGAAAGTGTGGCATGTACACCATAGTCAATCTCTTTCGATAACCGCTCGCCCAGCTCAACTTTTAATGGTTTAATTACGGACATTTTTCCCTCCTGGGAAAATTAAAATTTATAAAATGGGACTATGCTGCTTCGGATAATTTAGAAAGAATTCTATGAACCTTTTTTTCTAGCATCTCGGGTGAAATCGGTTTGATTAAATAATCTGTCGCACCGGCTTTAATCGCGCGCACGACAGACTCTTGTTCAGATTCTGCTGTGACCATCACAAAGGGCAAAGATTTTAATTCTTCAATTTTACGGCATTGCTCTAGAACTTCAATGCCCGTCATTTCTGGCATAGTCCAATCACAAAAAATGATTGAGTATGGCTTGCCCGAAATATGAGCCTCGCTCAACATCGTCAAAGCCATTTTACCGTGCTCAGCTTCCTCGATATGATGAAAACCAAGATCGTTCAGTGCATTTTTTAACATCACTCGAACCATCTCAAAGTCATCAACAACTAGGATTTTTACATGATTATTATCCACCACTATCCTCCCGGATTCATTTCGCCATTAGTAAGATCGGCCATTTTTAAAAGGATCTTAAGACTAAGAATAAGGTTATAAATAGAAGTTAGACCATCGACTAAAGAGCTAGTCTTTAGTCGGCTTGCACTGGGATTTCGGTTGGAGGCGGAGGTGGCAGCTCGGCCACCTGACAGTTATTGCGACCTGAATGCTTAGCTTTATAAAGAGCCTGATCCGCCGCCTCAATCAGGCTTTCTTTAGTCATTGCATGCCTTGGGTAAACAGCAATTCCCACACTCATTGTGACTTTGAGTGCCCCCGCCGTGTGATTGACGACCCCTTTTTCGACAGCACTTCTTAATTTTTCAGCAGCAATTTTGGCACCTTTTTCGTCCGTATCAAAAAGAATGACGACCATTTCTTCACCACCATAACGTGCGACAAGGTCTGAAGTTCTTAGCGCGTCTTTTAAGTTTTTTGCCACCATCTGCAAAACCTGATCACCCGCAGGATGTCCATAGTTGTCATTTACTTTTTTAAAGTGATCAACATCGCATAAAAGAATCGAAAAAGTTTTATTTTCTCGGGTGGCTTGTGAAAAGCAAGTCGTCAAACGAGAATGAAAATAACGAGCGTTATTCAACTGAGTCAGTTCATCAGTGATCGAAGTTTGAT
>JAYWDA010000154.1:0-3900 GCA_043780105.1 Pseudobdellovibrionaceae bacterium
TGAAGCGCCCAAAGGCATTCCGCGCCAAAGCGGGAGGAAAGACCTTGGCGCGGAAGTTTTTCTAAATCTTTAAAACTTTGAAATCCCAAACGCTGAAAAGTTTTAAGCATTTCAAGTGTCAGGCGAGAAATTTCTTTTTGCTGAAAAGGATCTAAATAAAAAGCTAAAGCTTCCAGCGGGAGACTGTTTTTTTCAGAGACATTGTAAGTAAGAAGAGCCCAAGCTTCCGCCGGGCTTTTTCCAACAGAGATTTTGAGAGGCAACTCAAGAGCCTGCGCTTTTTCCTGCAAGCCTTGAATAATTTCTGCCGCTGAAAAAAGGTGATGGCTTTTTTCTACTTCAACAAAAACAACCTCTCGGTTCTTAGCCACTTGGGAAGAATACTGCCAGGCCATTTCGGCCAAGAGCTCAAGAGTTTGGGAGGTCCGAGAGGATTTGAGGGCTAAAACTTTCATGCACGCTGTCTTAAGACCTCAAGAGTGATATTTTCCGTCACCAAATTTCGATGCGCTTTCAACATCAAACTGATAGGCCAACTGGCTGAAAAATCTTCAGTTAAAATAACTAAAGCCGTTTGAGATTTTTCGGCAGCCAGCTGGAGCTTTCGAAGTAAAAAATCATCCAGCGGAGCTGATTTTAAAATCACAATCGGATAAAGATTACTTTTTAAAATCTGATGACAGGTCCAAACCATATGTTCGCCCGCTTCAGCAAAAAGAATACGGGTCAAATCGACATCTCTTTGGGCAATCCCCAGAGGATTAAGTTCAAATTCTGATTCAATCCAAGCCGCTTTAAATTCGGCATTGTCTTTAATCAGTTGCACGGCGGCTTCTGTTTTGCCAAAGCCGCAGATCTGTGTGATCGCTCCACGGGGCACTCCGTTTTCTAAAAGCGAAGTGTGCAAGCATTCACGGGTGTGAAGCGTGTGCTGGCTAGAAACAAGATATTTTAATTGTTCGATGGTCATGAGCATAAGTTCATCCTCATCAAGCCTACAAATACGCCTAAAATTCTGAATTCATCTTTTGGGTCGACCAAAATAGGTTTGTATTTTTCGTTTTCTGAATGCAGTTCGACGTGGGATTTTTTTCGGACTAAGCGCTTGATCACAGCTTCGTTATTGATCATGGCTACGATCAATTGTTTGGAATCGGCATGGGCCTGTTCGCGCACCACAATATAATCGCCATCTAAAATTCCCACATCGATCATGGAGTCCCCTTTTACTTTTAAAGCAAAGTGCGGAGATTCTTGATTGACCATGGTTGATGGGACTTCGATCTCTTCATGGTGAATGGCGTGTTCAATGGGAAGGCCTGCGGCCACTTTTCCTAACAAAGGAAGCATGCGATTTTTAGAGAGAATTTTAAGGCCACGAATGGCGTTTTGCTCCCGAGAGATAAAACCCTTTTCTTCCAGAAGCTTAATGTAAGTTTGGACGGAACCCAGTGAGCTAAATTTAAAGTGCTTAGCAATTTCAGTCTGACTGGGGTTGCAGCCATGCTCGCGACTGTAGTCATGGATAAAATCCAGAAAAAGTTTCTGTTTGGGGGTGAGTGCTGCATCGTCATACCGTCCTTGTGTCATCGTTTTCTCCTTGTTAAGTCGCGGCAACCTCTATGGTGCTTAAAACCGCAACAATACCGTAACAAAGAATAACCGTAACTTTACCGTAAAGACAAGTGGGTCTTTTCTAAAACTGGTCTAAAGGTGATGTTGGGGCGAGCATTACGTTGCGGTTGTATATACTTGTATATATAATAGCTTCTATGCTCCTCTTTGAAATCACTGATATTTTTGAAAAAGCTCAGCTTAAATATGCGCTGATAGGCGGTTATGCAATGGCGCTTCACGGTTTTATACGAGCCACCGTTGATATTGATTTTGTGATTCACTTGCGTCTTGCCGATTTTGAGCTGGCAGAAAAAGCTTTAGCTCAGATTGGGCTGCAGTCCAGATTGCCAGTGCAAGCACAGGATATTATTAAAATGCGGTTAGAATATATTGAGAATCGAAATCTTGTGGCCTGGTCTTTTGTTGATTACAAAAACCCATCGCGGCAAGTGGACATTCTAATCACTAAGGATTTGCGTGATATAAAAGTAGAAAATATTTCGGTGAGTGGAAGAAAGATTCCAACGGCTACATTAAGCGAGCTTTTGAAAATGAAAACCGAGTCAGGTCGCCCGCAAGACCTTATAGACATTGCTAATATTAAAGAGAAGCTAAATGAAAAAAAATAAAAAGGAAGCAACGACTTTACCACGTGCCATTTCCCCTGAAGAAGCGGTCCGCTTTTTAGATGATATTCGAAAAATGAGTCATGACATCGATGAGCCCACTGTGGCGATCAGCTTAAGAGTGCCTGCCAATATTTTTAGGACCTTGAAATTAAAAGCTAAAGCCGAAGGGCGAAAATATCAGTCGATAATGATCGAATATCTTCGCCAGGGTCTTCGCGAAAAATAAACGAAAATTCGAGCTAACCATAGCCAGGTTTCTTCTTCCTTAATTCAGTGAAATCGCTGGGCTCCGCTGCGGTTATTAATTGCGTTATTTTAATAATTATTTTTGAAGGTTTTTAAAATAGTTCTTGCGGGTGATTTTCGTGTTTCTCCATGGGGCATTGTCAGGAGAAAATAATTTAATTGATCCCGGCGGCGTTTATTTTTTATTCATTTGCTAGACGCTGTTTGGACCCCTTTTAAAGAGCAAATTTCCATGACCTTTGAATGCAAACGCAAAGATTAAAAACCTAAAAAATAACTCTCAAATTCCATGGTATGTTCCTTTTAGTTTTTAAAAGGAGAATCTTATGGATTTAATGTTGGCTGAAGAAAATATGAATTTGAAAAATGTTTCTAACGAAGTTTTGCTTTTAAGAACGGAAAATTTAGTTCATACCGAGCGAAAAATTATGCACTTAGTTTTAATCCATATTCTAGAGATTATGGATCGGAAGCTTTATGCGGATCTTGGCTACGATAGCATGTACACGATGATGACTAAAAAATTTGGATACTCAGAGCCCTCGGCACTTCGCCGAATCGATGCCGCTAAACTCTTAAAAAAAGTTCCTGAAGTTACAGATCGCCTTATGTCAGGAGCTTTAAATTTATCGCAAGCCGTTCAGCTACAAAAGTGCCTTGTCTCAAAGGCCCTGAAAGGCGAAAGTGTTTCGAAAATCAAAACTTATGAAATCTTAGAGAAGCTTGAAAACTGTAACGGCTTTGAAACCAGGCAGCTTCTGGCTCAGGAGTTCGATCTGCCTTTAAAAATTCAAGAAATTGTTCGGCCCCAAAAAGATGAGTCGGTCCGTCTTGAAATCACTTTTACCAAAGAGCAATTCCAAGAACTTAAAAAAGCAAAGAGCCTGCTTTCCCATGTTGCACACAGCGGCTCGTGGGCAGAGGTGATTTCTGTGATGGCTCGAAAATCCAATCAATCTAAACTTGGTAAATCAACCTTGGGCTCCGCTACGGAGCCCAAGCTGTCAAAATTAGAAACCGTCAGGGCGCCAGCCCATATAACGTTGCGCCCACATATTTCAGTTCATATAAAAAGAAAGCTCTACGTCGAAGCAGAAGATTGCTGCCAATATGAAACTTCTGATGGAAGCCGCTGCGGATCCCAGTATCAAGTTCAGATTGACCATATAACACCTGTGACTTGGGGAGGGTCGGCCTCACCGGAAAATCTACGTTTGCTTTGCCGAACGCACAATCTTTTGGCTGCGAGGAATTTAGGGCTGCCTTTGTTTCACAGCTCTACCTAACCCACAAAAAGAAGAAAGAACGATGACGCTGGGATCTTTCTAAAAACAGTGGGTTTTGCGTGGACAAGGTACCTAGACCTTTAACAAAAAAGCCCCGGACAACCGGCTGAGCTTCTGGTTTG
>JAYWDA010000155.1:0-4959 GCA_043780105.1 Pseudobdellovibrionaceae bacterium
CTAAAAACGATAAAACCGCTTTGATCCGCTTAGAACAAATTTATCCATTCCCTGCGGCACAAGTGGCTGACGTCATCCGCAGTTATCCAAAACTAAAAAATATTGTGTGGGCTCAGGAAGAACCAAAAAATATGGGCGCCTTTCAACATATCTTTTTTAAATTTGTCGAACTTTTTAACAAAGAAGCTCTGCGCTTTGAATTAAAATACGCAGGACGACCGGAAAGATCTTCGCCGGCGACGGGATCTATTTACAGACATAATGCTGAACAAGCCGATGTGATTAAGCAAGTTTTTAGCTTTTAAGGAGCACTCATGAAAGTCGAAATTAAAGTCCCTGCGGTCGGCGAATCCATCACTGAAGCGACGATTGGCAGTTGGAATAAAAAATCTGGCGAATCCGTTAAAAAAAATGACGTGATTTTATCCTTAGAAACTGACAAAGCCAGTGTGGAAGTGATTGCTGAGCAAGACGGCGTTTTAAATATTCAAGCCGAAGCCGGCCAAGTGGTAAAAATTGGTTCCGTCGTGGGTTCTATCGACTCCGATGGAAAAGCTGCGACAGCGGCCGCGACCCCAGCTCCGCAAGTCAGCGCGGCTCCGGCCATGACGGCTGCACCTGCGAACTCGAATCAATCTTTAAGTCCTGCGGTGCAAAGAATTGTTTCTGAAACAGGAATGGATACGACGGGAATTCAAGGCACTGGTAAAGATGGTCGCCTGACAAAAGGCGATGTCTTAGCACCTCAGGCGGCAGTAACCCCTCCGGTTGCAGCAAAAGCGCCAGCGACTCCTGCTAAGCCCACCCCTGCTCCAGCCATGTTTCCATCAGGAAACGCATCATCAAAACAGGGCGAGAAAAAGCTTGTTCCTATGACAACGATTCGTAAGAAAATTGCTGAGCGTTTAGTGCAAGCAAAAAATACGACAGCGATGCTAACGACTTTCAACGAAATCGATATGACCAATGTCATGGATCTTCGCACTAAGTACAAAGATAAATTCAAAGAAAAATACGGCGTGAATTTGGGCTTTATGGGATTTTTTGCTAAAGCCGTGATCGAAGCCCTGAAAGCTTATCCAGCTGTGAATTCCTATATTCAAGGAACTGATCTTGAATATCATAACTACTATAACATCGGAATTGCTGTGAGCACCGATCGTGGTCTGATGGTCCCAGTGATTCGCGATGCCGATCAGATGAGCATTGCCCAAGTTGAAATGGCGATCCGAGATTACGCCGCGAAAGCTCGCGATGGAAAAATTTCTGTGGATGAACTGAATGGTGGAACTTTCACCATCACTAACGGCGGCACCTTTGGCTCGCTGATGTCGACACCGATTTTAAATTCCCCGCAAAGTGCGATTCTTGGCATGCATAAAATTGAAGATCGCGCTGTTGTGATTGATAAAAAAGTCGAAGTCAGATCTATGATGTATGTCGCTTTATCTTATGATCATCGGATCATTGACGGACGCGAGTCTGTCGGCTTCTTAGTCAAAATTAAAGAGGGCGTTGAAAATCCTGAACGGTTGCTTTTAGAAATTTAGTTTTGTTTAAAAATTTTTAAGAAAGAGTTCTTTATGAGCGAAACAAATTTTGATCTGATCGTGATTGGTTCTGGTCCTGGTGGATATGTCGGCGCCATCCGAGCGGCACAACTTGGATTAAAAACAGCCGTGGTTGAAAAAGATACCGCTTTAGGTGGAACTTGTACGAATGTGGGCTGCATCCCTTCTAAGGTTCTTTTAGAAAGCTCGGAACACTATCATATGGCTTTGCATGGCTTAGACACCCACGGGATTAAAGTGTCAGGCGTTGAACTGAATTTAGAAGCCATGATGGCCCGAAAAAATAAAGTGGTTCAATCTTCCAATAGCGGAGTCGCTTTTTTATTTAAAAAAAATAAAATCACAAGTGTTCCAGGATTTGGCAAAATCACAAAGCCTGGCACCGTGGAAGTAAAAGCGGCCGACGGCACCACAACGACCCTTACAGCAAAGTCGATTATGATTGCAACAGGGTCAGTTCCCGCCGAACTTCCCTTTTTAAAATTTGATGAAAAGAAAATTGTTTCCTCAACGGGCGCGTTAGTCTTATCAAAAGTTCCAAAACATCTTTTGGTTGTGGGCGGTGGCGTGATCGGGCTTGAACTTGGCTCAGTCTGGCTACGCCTTGGTGCGAAAGTGACCGTCGTTGAATTTGCTGATCGGATTTGTCCCTTCATGGATCAAGACGCCATACAAGTTCTGCAAAGGTCGATGGCGAAAGAAGGCATGGTTTTCATGACTTCCACAAAAGTGACAGGTTCAAAACTGGTCGATGACGAAGTTGAACTTGAATACGAATCCCTAAAAGATGGCTCTAAAAAAACCATTCGCGGTGATATTGCTTTAGTCAGTACGGGCCGAAAGCCCTTCACTCAAAATTTAGGTCTTGAAGATGTCGGCGTTGAAAAAGATTCTCGCGGTTGCATTAAAGTCGATGCCCATTTTCAAACAAACATCCCTGGCATTTATGCCATCGGCGATGTGATCCCAGGCCCCATGCTTGCCCATAAAGCGGAAGAAGAGGGCGTCGCTTTAGCAGAAATGTTAGCTGGGCGCGCAGGGCATGTAAATTATAAAACTGTGCCTAGCGTGATCTATACCCATCCTGAAGTTGCGAGTGTGGGTATCACTGAAGAAGAAGCTAAAGCCCAGGGCCTTGAAGTCAACATCGGTAAGTTCCCATTTATGGCTAACGGCCGCGCTCGTGCGATGGGATCAACCGAGGGATTTGTCAAAATCATTGCTGATCAAAAAACAGATCGAATTCTGGGCGGACATATCGTTGGCCCAAGTGCTGGTGAACTTCTTGGCGAGATCGTGATTGCTATGGAGTTCGGCGGCAGCAGCGAAGATTTAGCACGAAGCTTTCATTCGCATCCAACCTTAAGCGAAGCTGTTCGCGAAGCTGCTTTAGGTGTGGAAAAACGTATTCGTCAGATGTAGCTATCGACAGACCAGATTCATAATTTCCAAAGATTGCGCGATGGCGGGGTCTTCAGGCTGACCCGGTTCACCCGACTCAAGAAAAGCTGTTGGTTCAAAGTTACTAAGCATTTGCCGCTTATATAACGGACATGCTTGAACAAAGAAATTCGGGCGGTTGGGCAAGACTTCTAAAGAATGAACAACTAAATTCATATAAATTTCTTCATCATCATCAAGCATGGGATATAAAGCTCGCGCCGCTTGAATATCATTCAGCGTTTGTCGCATAAAATCCAAGCGAGACAAAGGATCCTTGATACTGTTCAAATGTTTTTTTAGCGCTTCTAATCGTTTATCAAAGCTCTCTCTATCGACAGAAAAAGTAAAATTAAAGCCCATCAGACCAGCAACGCCCAAGGTGTCTTGGCCTCGTCGATAGGTATTGGCCCATGATAATGTCCCGATAAGAACGATTAAAAGTGTATAAAATTTGGCGAAACGCATCTGTCATCACCCATCTGTTGTAAAAGTTCTTTGTGCTTTAAAGCGACTTTGCTTAAATATCCCGGCGACCCCGAATCCTGCATAATCATTAAAAACTCTGGCAAAGGTTTTGTGTAGGCATTTTTTCGAGCCGCGGCCAAGGTCGGAGATAAACTTCGGGCTGTTTTGGCTCGACCACCAACAATTTTTTCCCACTTCTTCATATAATCTGTTGAAAGAAAATCAACATCAGCAGGAGTTAGCCACTTCTTGTTTTGTAATCTCTTTTTTAAATACACGTTAAAATATTCTGCGGCTTTGGATGGACCTGCATTGTAGCCTAACATCGTAACAGCTCGTTCAACGGCGCGCATGTCTGGGGCTTTAATTCCCAATGCCACTAAGTTTTTTCTAATGCTAAATCTTTCAAGTAGACCACCGGGCTTAAAGTCCTTGTCCAAAGGCATGGGAACAATACCCTCGCTATTTTCAACAAAGTCATTGCCGTTTACATATTTCACGCCAGCGATATTATGAATCAAAGTGCGATAAAAAAGTCCTGTGTAAAGTAAATTACGATAAGGGTTTTCAGGGGGATTTATTAAACTGCAGCGAGTACTGACGGACAAACTAACTTTTGCAAAAATAGAGGGGTTTGAAACAATCCTTTTGCAAGAATCTTTAGAACTATTACCCATCTCTTTCACAAAATAGTCGCGGACAGTGATGTTTCCGCCCTCTTTCCAGTAGGGCTCAAGAACGCCTCCGATGGCATCTCCTGTCAGCTGTCCAATGCCTGCATCTCCCTGGGACCCAAAGGTATTCATATGCAAACCACTTTCATTGGAAAGTTTCGCAACTAAATCAGTTTGGGGAATATTTAAACAGTCTGAGACATCAACAAGGGCATTGTAGACCGAATTGACATAGTCTTCCGTCATGCACGGTATTTTAATTCCGCGTAAAGGCGCTGAGGTCGAAGTATTACATTTTGCAAAATAAGGACTCTTCGTTCGCTGGCCAGAGCTTAAAAAAGTTCGCATCACAAAGGCGACGCATTCGCGGCCCACTTGCGCTTCAGGAAATGGATGTCGAATTTCACGCATCCATTCTGGCAGCGCCTTAAGTGTTTTAGATAAATAATTTCGATCTGAACTGCAAACTTTTTCGTCTTCGTAATTTATGGCCCGAGGCTCAGAGCCTGGAAGCGAACAATTGCAGTCAGCAATAAAAAGATTTTTTCCTTGCGGAGTGGCTGGTGCAGTGACTGGCGGTGCTGCGGCTGGAACAGACGGTGATTTAAGGTTAGAGGCACCCGGTTTTGCTTCGGACGACAAATTAATGACTGACGGGCCCCAATAGTACCACGAAACAGCACCTACCGGTAAGACCGTAAATAAGATGGCCAGGGGAAGATACTTCATCGAGTTGACCTCATTGCTAGTGAACCTAATTTTTCATCTTTTAAACTTCTTAATTTTTCTTTGACCCAAAGGCGATC
>JAYWDA010000156.1:0-3370 GCA_043780105.1 Pseudobdellovibrionaceae bacterium
TTTTCTTGCTGAACCTTTGGCTTACAGAGTTTTAATTACCGACTTAACGATGCCAGCTTTAAAGGGTGATGCTTTCGCGATTGCGGCCCAAAAGGCAAATCCCAATTGTAAAATCATATTAAGCACGGGTTATCATTCTGAAGCTCTAAACCCAAGGTTAAAAAACTTTACGCTTCTTCAAAAGCCTTACCGGATTGATGAATTATTAGTTTTAGTTCAAAACTAAAAGGGGCTATTGCAACTATAGTCACTGTTTGTCGCAAATGGACGCCACGAAGTCTCATGACTGCACTTAAAAAAGAAATCCTGCTTCTTAGCATCTCGTACTGGCATTGTTGTGTAAGCAGGGAAGAGGTCATTGACCATGGTAGCAGGATGGGCTTTTGTAGCCGGCCTCTCGGGCTCTGAAGCACACCCTGATAGCACCAAACTACAAACAGCGAGCAATTCAACTAAATGCATTTCTCAATCTTACCACACAGGCCAGATTTGATCCCAGCAAGATCCCTAGAATCGCCCTAAAGCCGCGACTAAAGCCGTGGCTGCTGCGAACTCTCACTTAAGGGCGCAACCATAGAACCTGCATCAGAAAGATCCAAGCGATAACCTTGGCCATGCACCGACTTGATCGCCGTATTTTCAGAAATAATTTTTTTCCGCAACCGAGATATATGGGCATCCACGGTGCGATGATCAACATAAACTTCTTCGCCCCAGATTAAATCTAATAATTGTTCACGAGTGAACAATTGACGAGGGTGCTCTAAAAAAAGTTTTAAAAGTTTAAATTCAATTTGCGTTAGGTGAAGTTCAGCTTTCTTTTCTCCGGTGTATTCGTAAGCACGGTAAGAAGAAATATCGACTTCTAAATCCCCGACTCGCATCAAGGCCGCAGCAGGCCGATCTGCTAAACGAGTCACGACTCGCGCTTTTAATTCTAAAGGCTCAAAAGGTTTTACGATGTAGTCGACTGCACCCAGATCAAAGCCAGTCAGCTTGTCTTGCAACTGCGAGCTTGATGAAAGAACTAGGAAAGGCAACTTGCGCTGACCTAATTTCTTCTGAACATCATGAATCAAAGAAAAGCCGTCACCGTCAGGAAGGCGTAAATCTAAAATCACCAAATCATAAATTTCAGTGGCCAGTAACTTCTGAGCCTCAGAGATTTGACTAGCGCGAGTCAAAGTCGCCATCGAAGCCAAGACACGCTCGACTAATTTAAACGAATCTTCATGATCTTCAACAACAAGGATGTTTGCTCTTTTCATTTTGCCCCTCAATTCTGTGTCACAAGAAATCAAAAAAATCGTCACATGTAAAGCCTGTTTTGAAAACTAAAAAGTTTTATAAATGACAAAAACTTCACAAGGCCATTGTAAAGAAATCTGACAGCACAGAACGCGCTCCAACTACTTGAAGCTTCTTTGCAGTAGACTTTGTTTGACACAACAACTCTTTCTTTAATAGCACTTTATACGCTTCGAAGAAAAATTATTACAATTCCGTCATAACTTTGCCGACTCAGCTTGTAAAAATTTTACTAAATTAAGACGACAGTTTGATTTGCAAAAATAGAAAATTTCGCGCATCAATAGATAGTGAGGAGTCACCGAATGCCTTATTCCATCTATGTAGATCCTGACCTCGCTGATTATATTCCTACTTTCGTAGAGAATCGTAAAAAAGAACTTGAGCAAGCGACAAACGCCCTCAAAGCAAAAGATTTTGAATCTTTGCGGGCGCTAGGCCACACGCTAAAAGGTTGTTGCGCTTCTTATGGATTTATCGAACTCGGTGACTTGGGAAAAAGATTAGAAGACATCGCTAAAACGGAAAAGAGCGAAGATATCTCTTCGCTCTTAACTGATATGCATTGGCTTTTAAATCACTTCGAAGTGGTCGCCTCCCCACCCCTCTAAAAACCACTCTGGTTACCATTCCGAATAGTGACTGACGAAAATAAGTCCTCTTTTGTAAAGCTCCTCGCTGCCAAAAGGGAAAATCGTTTCGTCATTGTACCAAGAATAAGTTAAATCGACTCCGTCCATTTGCACACCGGAAAGGTTTGCGCCCCTTAAATCGGCATAACGAAGATCGCAATAACTTAAGTCTGCTTCTGAAAGATCGGCTTTTCGCAAATCCACCGAAAGTAATTTTGAATACCTTAAGTCAGCTTCTCGTAAGTCCGCACTTTTCAACAAGGCTCCCGTCATATTACAGCCGGTCAGTTTCGAATAAGTCAGTTGCGCATGAGTTAATCTTGCGTACTTCATATTGGAATAACTTAAGATCGAATGCTTCATATCGGCCCCAGTTAAATCAACATTTTCTAATTCTGAACCTTGAAGATCGGCAAAAGTCAGATCCGAAAATCTAAACTCTTTGCCCGCAAGATTCATCTTTCTGAGCGTGTAGTCTGGACTTAATTCCGTTTTTAGTTGCATGGGGCCCCTCCTTTTATGCGGTTGAAAACTTCATCCAATTTTTGTTTTAGCTCTTTCACCATCAAAGGCTTTTGCCAGTAGTCGACCAAATAAAAGTGCTCCAACGGGGGCACTTCGATTTCCTCGGGCGCTTTCACTGAACAAATCACATAAGGAATACGACGACCTTCCCAGATTTCTCCAAGGTGGGGATCTGTTTTGGTCATCATTTCAATGGTTTTTAAAGCTTTCAAGCCGTTCAAGCCTGGCATATTCCAATCTAAAATAACCAAATCGGCAGCCGGGAGAGTCGCAACTCGTTCTACCGTTTCATAGCCATCTTCGGCCCAACTTAGTCGACACTCGCGGCGCAAGCCCCGTTTAAAAAGCTCGATGATATTCTCATCATCATCCGCGACGATTACGCGCTTGAGCTTATAGGCATTAGCTTGGCCCAGTTGACTGTTGGCGACTGACGCCGGAACCTCCACAGAAATCCAGCCATCTAATACAGACGTCATGTCTCTTTCCATAAGACAACTCCTTTACGACCTCGCAGGAGAGGCCAAATTGGTTTTTTTATATCTTGGCTGCTTACAACCAATAAATCCTTCGATGGTGGTGACGATCCAATGACGAATTCATCAATATTGACCGTCTCTTTATTTCATTAGAAACTGATTTTATCGGAGGCCCTTTGATATATCGCTGGAAAGATTTAGCTCGAACACGACAATACTTTCTTGTGTTCCTTTTCGTCATTTCCCTGCGAGCTGTTTTTTCACTAACGGTAGGGCTGATTGATGATGAAGCCTACCACTGGTCGTGGTCTCAGCACCTAATGCTTTCTTATTATGATCATCCGGGCCTGATTGCTTGGCTCAATTATATTTCTACAAATATTTTTGGCAATACTCTTTTAGGCGTAAGATTACCCTCGTTTTTAT
>JAYWDA010000157.1:0-2804 GCA_043780105.1 Pseudobdellovibrionaceae bacterium
TAGCTGAATATGAAACAGAAAAAGCTAATCTAGAGACAGAAAAAATCAAAGCCCAAAGCTTAGGAATTAATACGGCAAAAGCCGATATTTCAGAGCCTGCTACAAAGAAAAAATCTTCGAAAAAGAAATGATGATTAAAGAATTATTTTTCCGAAAGCCATGGGCTGTTCACAACCCTTTGAAGTCTTGGACTTTAAAGGGTTTGTCGATGAATGAGCTTAAGCTTGTCGCCAGCACTTTAACGGACGCCGAACTGCAGCTATGCATGGTGTTTAAGGATGGTTGGACGCAGTGGAAAAATTTGTGCAAACTCGAAGGTTTTGAAAAGGGCCAACCTGTTGTCTGTCTTGATGATCTGCCACCGATTCCATCGGAAGCTTTTCAGACAGAAGAAGTGATCACGCAAGTTAAGATTGTCGGTAAAGAGCCCGAGCGTTTATTGCAAGATCGCAGGCATGGTCGGCATGAGGTTCGCGTGCCTGTTGAAATTATTCAAAACAGTCAGACATTTCGTACGGAAACTTTAGATATTTCCTTAAGTGGCGTGCGTTTTAAAGATCCGATCCCTGATTGGGTGGCCGGCTATTTTACGGTCCTCTTTCGAAAGCCCGATAAGTCCTTTGAAATCACTTGCGCCCTGGTTGAAGATCAAAAAGAAAATAAAAACTGCGCCGAAGTTTTTGACACCAACGATGAAGAAAGCGGTTTAAAAACCTACCTTGATTGGGTTAAATCCTTAGAATAAATAGTTTGCGTTGGAAATGCGAATTCAACCTGTAATCTTTGGGCGATCTGCCAAATTTCCAAATTGACCTTTTCCGTTACCTTAAGCTCAGTCTCTTGCTCAGCTGTTAAAATATGAAAATTCAGCATGACATCCAGGGCCGAGGCGCTGAAATTTGTAAAATAAACTTGCACCGTTTCGGGAATAATTTGTGGATCGTTTTTTAGAAAGAACTCTAAAGTGCCACAAAATTCCTGAATCTTTTCTGGGGTGGTTTCATAGGTTAAACCCAATGTTCTAGCGACACGGCGGGCGGGACGAGCGCCCAAATTATCAATCTTTTCTTTGGCAACAACAGCATTAGGTAAAGACACCAATGAGTTATAAGGAGTTCTAACTTGTGTTGACCGAAAACCAATCGCTTCAACAATACCTTCGGTGTCTGTGATTTTAATTTGATCACCGACTTTGAAAGGCGAATCGAAAAAAATCGTGATCGAGCCAAAAAGGTTTGCAAAAGTATCTTGCGCGGCCAAAGCCAGCGCTAAACCACCCAATCCAAAGCCAGCTAAGATAGAAGCCACATTAACGCCAAGGTTTTGTAAGAAAACCAAAATTCCTAAGACGACAACAACAAGTTTCAAACCCTTGGTTGCGAAGGGAACAAGCTGATCATCAAAAGTGGTTTCCGTCCTTCGCGACCAATCGATTAACATCAATCCCATGGCATCAACCATCATCATTAATAAAATAATAAGATGAAGGCACAGCCAAAGATGTGCGAAGGTCATAAAGTATTTTTTTAATCCTTCTGGCAACTGCAAGGCATCCAAGGAAACGATCCAAATGATGGCAACACAGACTCCAGATAAGGGTTGCTGGATGGGTAAACTTAAAAAATGCCCTACGAATCGAGTTTTGCCATCGACCTGAAGTTGCGGCCAATTTTTTGAAAGATTTTTCAGCTTTAAAATAAAAGATCGAAGAACCGGTCGCACAGCCCAACCGACAAGCATGATAGAAAATAAAATAATCCATTTCCAATTGGGCATAACAAAATAAGTTTGTTCTAAGACTTCCATTTTTCCCTTCAAAGGCTAGCTGATTTGCACACCTGTCATCAAAAGATATAAAATAATTCCACCCACGAAAATACGGTAATAACCATAAGCACTAAAGCCATATTTTTTTAACAGCGAGATAAAAAACCGAATGGCAAAAAGAGCAACAACAAAAGAAATAACCGTTGCCACAATCAGAAGAACAGCCGCATTGTCCGGCATTGCCGGCGCTTCTTTCCACATTTTAAAAGTTTTATAAAGGCTGGCGGCTCCCAAGGTAGGCACGCCAAGCATAAATGAAAACTCCGCCGCTTCTTTGCGAGACATCCCTAAACCCATGCCACCTAGTATCGTTGCAGCTGATCTTGAAACTCCGGGAATCATGGCTATCGATTGTATCACGCCCATACTTAAACATTGTGTAAACGAAAGAGCTTCTGCACTGATCCCCTGCCGATCGGCCGAAAAAATTCGGTCACTTATAATAAGTGCGATGCCACCAATTGCTAGCGACCATGCGACAACATAAGGACTTCCTAAAAGTTGATCAATCTGGTGCCGAAGTAAAAAGCCAATCACGCCTGTTGGAATAAAAGCTAAGATAATATTTTGTAAAAGTTTTTTCGAAACTAAAAAGCGGCGCCAATATAAAACGACCACCGATAAAATAGCTCCGAACTGAATGATGACTTCAAAATTTTTGACAAAATCCAGCTTTTCAAGACCCATCCATGTTGAAGCCAGGATAAGATGGCCTGTTGATGAGATGGGTAAGTACTCAGTAATACCCTCGATAATGGCAAGTATAACGGCTTCTAATAAGGTCATGGTAGCCACTATTGTTTTTTCCTTCAGAAAAATTAGCAAGCAGGTTCAATCAGTATTTGGTCGATTGTGTCATAAAGATTTACCTATTCTTTAGGAACTTTATCGTCCTATGATTTCAGCACTACGGAGGGTTCAATGAATAAAATGTTAATCTTAGGGGCGCTACTGATGGCATCCCAGGCTTTTGCGGG
>JAYWDA010000158.1:0-4583 GCA_043780105.1 Pseudobdellovibrionaceae bacterium
AATTGAAGCTTTTAGCTTATCCATCTTTGAAGATTGGACAGAAAAAAGTAATTCCACCTTTTGATGAGGAAAGAAAATATGGTCTTTGTCATGAACTTCAACAACGGCATGCTTTGCAGATAGTTTTATAAGGTGAAAAATGGATCTTTCAAGATAATGAAAATCTTTAAATAAATATCCGATCAAGGGATATGAGTCTGAGACTGGCACCATCGAATTGTCAATCGTCAGGGGATCTAGCTCTGAATTTGAAAGTGACGATCGCAAGCCAACCTTAAAACCGTTTTCAGAAGGAGTAATCCAGCAAACCTGGTAGTCTGAAATAACAGGGTCGCTCCAGGCTAAATTAACCTTAACCTTTAACATATCAAGGGGTTTTATTTGTAAGTCAGGATGAGCTTGAACAAGAAGACAAATTCCCGTTGAAGATAAGTCGAACACCCTTGTTGGAATAAAGCTGTTACTGAGAATTATTTCTGCTGTGACGCCCTCATTTTGCCGAATATCCATCCGGCCATTGTCGCGAAGTTCAGACTCCGCCTGGCTTGGCTTAAGTTTTGTGATGAATACGGGACTAGCGGCAGTTTTAACCATGCTGTTTGTCGTCGGTTAAAATTCGGTTAAAATTAAGGAAAAACTCGGTTTCGCGCCAGCGAGACTAAACAAAATAGGACCAAGGTAGGGCGATCATTGATCGAATTCCAATTGGATTTATCCTACAAAAATAATTTAACCATCAATACTAAATTTGCCCCAGTGATGATCAAAAATAAAAGCCAAGAAACTATTTTCTGAATATTTCCAATTTTAAGGGGTCCCATCAGCTGCGAATCTGAAGCAAACCGAATCAGGGGATAAATCGCAAAGGGCAACTGCAGTGATAAGATAACCTGACTTAGAACTAAAAGCTGGCCCGTGCTTTGATCCCCTAAAAGACTGACGCCAATAAAGGCGGGAATTAAGGCCAAGCCTCGTGTAATAATTCGTCTTTGCCAACATGGAATTTTTAATTTTAAAAATCCTTCTAGGATCACCTGTCCAGCGATGGTTCCTGTGAAAGTTGAACTTTGTCCTGCGGCCAAAAGTGCAATGCCAAAAAGAAAAGCAGCGACTGAAGAACCTAAGCCGGGATCAAGCAATCGGTAAGCTTGATCAATCTCGGTCACTTGCGTATTCCCCGTCGCATGAAAGGCTGTCGCTGCTAAAATTAAGATCGCTGAATTGACTAAAAAAGCTAATGTTAAGGAGGCAACAGTATCAAACGTGCTAAATCTTAAAGCTGATTTTTTTCCTTCAACATCTTTTGGAATGTGTCTGGTCTGAACAATTGATGAATGCAGATATAGATTATGAGGCATCACCGTCGCACCCAAAATTCCAATGGCTAAATACCAAGGCTCAAATCCTTGTAGGTTTGTTAGGGAAGGAACGTAGCCTGACATGACCTGATTCCAGTCGGGCTTTAGCCACCATAGTTCAGCGATATAACAAGCGCCAATCGTTAAAATTAATCCTAAAACAATGGCTTCAACCTGGCGAAAGCCTTTTCCTTTTAATCCTAAAATAATGAAGGTGTCTAAGGCTGTGAGTAGGATTCCAATTTTTAAGGACACTCCCAGCAAAAGTTTAAATGCAAGGGCACTGCCAAGAACTTCTGCTACATCGGTGGCAATAATTGCAACTTCGGCTAAAAACCAAAACAAGATCGAAGTTTTTTTAGAATATTTGCGACGAGTGAGTTGAGCCAGGTCTTGACCGGTGACAATTCCAATTCGAAGACTGAGGCATTGTAGCGCAATTGCGGCTAAGCTTGAAAAAAGGACAATAAATAAAAGGGCATATCCATACTTCGATCCTGCTTCGATATCTGTGGCCCAGTTTCCAGGATCCATATAGCCCACAGAAACTAACAGGCCTGGCCCTAAAAAAACAAAAACTTTTTTCCAAAAGGGCAACCCTTTGGGGACTTTGATTGAGCCTTGAATTTCTGAAGGACAAAAAGGGGCCGTAGCAGTCTTTGGCAGGCTCGGAAATTTAAACATAATTAGGAACCAGCTTCGAGCTCTAAAAGTTTAAGCTTTATTTTAAGGCCACCGGAATAGCCCCCAGCACTTCCATCAGCAGCAATTACTCGGTGGCAGGGAATAATAATGCAAACAGGATTTTTTCCATTGGCATTTCCGACTGCGCGAAAGGCTTTTTCATTTTTTAGCTGTGCTGCGATTTCTTTGTAAGAGTATGTTTTTCCATATTTAATTTTTGAAAGCTGCTGCCATACTTTTTTTTGAAATTCAGTTCCAACTAGATCAAGGGGAAGGTCAAATATCTTTCGCTTTCCAGAAAAATATTCGCTCAGCTGCTTGAGTGCGGCACTTAAAATTATATTTTCCGGGGAGTCTTTTTTAAAAGCTGTGACCATCGCAATTTTTTTCTTTGTAAAAGAAACTGATTGAAGTCCACGTTTAGAGGCAACTAAATAAATGGGTCCGATTTGGGTTTCCAAGAGACATTGATATTCTGCCATCGATAACTCCAGTTGGTATTCTTTGCTAGGGCCTTAAAAAGGTCAACAAATGGACATTTTGCAAACCTTTGCAGCAGCTCGACTTTGGTGGGGTCGAGGCCCTTTAAATGGAGTGCGTGAGAAAACGAATTCTTCTAGAATAATTCAATGAAGAAAAATAGTGGTATTCGCGTTGATCAATTTGTTCCCATTTGTGTTGCGACAGGTTTATTTATTTCGGCGCTTGTTCTGTTGGGATGGGCGTTTGATATTTCAACATTAAAATCAATCTTACCTCAGTACATTGCCATGAAAGCAAATACGGCGGTAGGGCTGATGTTAATTTCAATCACCCTGGGATTTTATCAGGAAGAAAAATTCTTTGTATCAACTGTCATCATCAGAGTCCTTTCTGGGGTCATATTTTTAATCGGAGCTTTAACCCTTTGTGAGTATGCTTTCGGGTATGATTTTAAAATTGATGAATTGCTGTTTCGTGATCCTGTGCCGCCGGGAGCTCGATTTCCGCCAGGAAGACTGGCTCCGATCACAGCTATTAACTTTATCTTTATTAGCCTGAGCTTTTTTCTGACATCTGGGCGCCTTAAACTTTATAAACTGACTCAGTTTATAATCTTTATTTCTTTTCTTATTTCATTTCAAGCGTTGGTGGGCTACTTGCTTGGGATCACCTACTCTTTCGGGTCTGCTTTTTACACGCAGATGGCCCTTCATACGGCGCTGATGTTTATTGTCCTATCACTAGGAATATTGTGGGCGCGCAGGGATTATGGACTGGTTGCGGTTATTTCTGCGAAAACTATGACGGGGCAGATGGGACGACGTTTAATTGCCTCAGCCACAGTCATCCCAGCGGTCGTTAATGCCTTTCAAGTTTACGGACAAAAAATAGGCCTATTTAGCGCTGACTTTGGAACGCTGATAGTCGTTATGGGAAATGTCGTTTTCTTTTTAGTGATCATCCTTTGGACCTCCATGGTGATGAACAGAACAGAAATCAAGCAACGAATGGCTGAGGACAAATTACGCGAAGCCAATTTATCTCTTGAGCGCCAAGTGGAAAGCAGAACTTTAGCTTTTCAAAAAAGTGAAGCCAATATCAGAGCCATTTTTGACTCTTCCTTAGATGCCATCGTCGGAATCGATAGTGAGGGGCTTGTTATTCAGTGGAATCCACGGGCCGCGGCCATTTTCGGTTTCACATTGAGTGAGGCCATCGGGCAAAAGATGTCCGATATGATCATCCCCAAAAGATTTCATGAGTCCCATACCAACGGGATGAAAAGGTTTATGGCTACGGAAAAGAGCAGAATCCTCAATCAAAGTATTGAGCTCGTAGCGCTTCGAAAATCCGGCGAAGAATTTCCCGTACAGCTGTCAATCAGTGCGATTAACGTCGACGGAAAATTTACCTTTATCTCATTCATTTCCGATATTACAAAAAGGAAATCCGATGAGCTTCAGCTAAAAAGACTGAATGAACAGCTGACTCAGATTGCGCTTGAAGCTAAGCAAGCCTCTGAACTCAAAACCAACTTCCTAGCTAATATGAGCCACGAAATTCGAACACCGATTAATGGCGTGATCGGAATGGCTCAAATCATGATGGATTCCAAATTAGATTCTGAACAGCGCGAACATCTGCAAATCATTCGAGGTTGCGCTAATAGTTTATTAATGATTGTGAATGATGTGCTGGATTTATCCAAAATTGAAGCCGGAAAAATGACCTTAGAGAATGTTCATTTTGAAATGGCTTCTTTGATTCGTGATACTTGCAAATCTATGCAATATCTTGCTGAAAGTAAAAACTTAATTTTAAATCTGCAAGTAGATGATGAGTGTATTGCTAATTTGATGGGCGATCCCGGGAAGATCAGACAGGTTCTCCTGAACTTAATTTCGAATGCCGTAAAATTCACAGAAGTGGGCACTGTGACCGTCAGAGCTTCCGTTGTTTCTTCACAAGACTCCGCACTTAAGTTTCGGATTGAGGTTCAAGATACAGGCATCGGTATGACGCCAGAAGCCGCTTCGAAATTGTTCCAGCCATTTCAAC
>JAYWDA010000159.1:0-2968 GCA_043780105.1 Pseudobdellovibrionaceae bacterium
TACTGACACTTTTTAAAATATCAGTGCTTTGTTCTGACTTAAGCGTTTCCATTGACACCTCGACCTTTAATAATAATCGCCATGGATCCTTCAAGAACAATATAATCATCTTTAGGCGTAAAAACGGGTCGATTAAAACGCAGACTTTTTACGCTTTGTAGATTTTCAACCAGCTGCTGGATGTTGGGAGTCTGTTGAGCTTTTCGCAGCGCCATTTCTTTGGCCTGGTGGCCATTGCCTGAATTTTCTAAAATTCCAAGCAAAGTCAGATCAACTTTTTTAGCAGCAAAAATTTCTTTAAGCTTTAAGTAAGTTTGATTGTGAGCCTCACTAGGAATTTCCATGGTTCCCAAAGCGTATTCACTATGAGGATCAATTAAATCATGAAATACCGTCGTGACTCCTGTCCCTGTGGACGCTAAAGCAAGGAGCAATCTTGAATAGTCTCGGCTATAGATAATTTCGTGAACACCAGCCAATTTCAGATACTGGTCCATGCTGTTGTCCAGAATTTCTGCTGCGATCGAAGTCCCTTTTGCAATATTACTTAAAGTCATGGCCGTCATCACGGTGCGTGCATCAGCCTCGGTCCGGGTTGGAATCGCACCTTTAGGGCCGGGAGTCGCATCCGCCAATATCAAAATTTTCTGCGCGCGTTCGGGTGCGGCCCTCTTGATCACATCGATTGTAAAGAAATCACCTTTAATAACCTTTAGTTTTTTAAGTTCTGGAAAATCATGAAGGGCTTCAATTTCTGAATCAGAAACATTATTTATTAAAACAATATTTGCAGCTGTCATATGGGGATTAGATTTTAAAATATGCTTCAGCAGGGAATGCATCTCGGGCTTCCACCCACAGATGATAAAATGGTTTTTCAGCTGATCCGTTTCCACTTGTCCCCTCCTGTCACGCAAAGCTTTTTCTAAAAACACCGATGAAATTTTAGCAGTCACAATTCCGATGCCAGCAACGCCCCCAAGCATCATCAAACTGGCCCACATTCGACCCTCTGGTGTCACAGGATATCGATCGCCGTAACCAACAGTTAGAATCGTAACGATGCCCCACCATAAACCTTCGGTGTAATTGGTAATATTAGCACCTTGGGCATTTCTCTCGTACGCGGTGACAACCCAAGGAATTGTGATCCACATAAAAAGAATAAAACTAACGGAAGTAGTAAACGGATTAGCGCGCAGGATTTTTGAAAAATCCCGTAAGAATGTAATGATCCGTTGACCCATTCTGACAGTCTAAAAGGTTACGGGTCGGAGTCAAAATAACCGGTGGCTAGGCAACCTTAAGTGGACCTTGGTCAAACTATTCAAAGATCAATGGCAGAGT
The DNA here is from genome assembly GCA_043780105.1 of Pseudobdellovibrionaceae bacterium. Classification (GTDB taxonomy): domain Bacteria; phylum Bdellovibrionota; class Bdellovibrionia; order Bdellovibrionales; family Bdellovibrionaceae; genus JAYWDA01. The sequence goes on from JAYWDA010000159.1 coordinate 1,348, forward strand.
GATTTTCGAGGGCGATTTGGCGGCAGGAAATTTCAAACTTTTATTAAAAGCCTTCAGCCAATTCATAAAAAAGCGTTTTTGCTCGAACGGATTTTCTAGGCCTTGAACCGTATTGGTGAGGATTTTTGTAAGCCGGACCTGGCCGTTGGCGCTGACAGAATAGCGCACAGACACTGTTCCGTGAACGGCGCCCATTTGCTGGAAGTAAGGCTGGGAATCTGCCAACAGTCCAGACAGTACTTTTTCGACAGCACCTACACTAAGACCACCGACCACGTAAGGTCTTGGCTGAACAAACCAGCCATGAATCACCAGGCGAGCGTCCATTGGATCAATCACCCCTTCAACTTCTGAAACTCCATGGGGCACTCGGGGATCAAATACGACCAGGCGATTAAATTTTGGCGAAACTCTTTCCATAAAAGAGTTTTTTTCTTGATCGCGCTGACTAGAAAACTGTGTCCAGTAATTTAAAACCTGATCCTTTAAAATTAAAGTCTCGCCACCGCGAAATTTTAACTGCTTGGGCGAAAGCGAATAAACAAAGGCCCATGGCCCATGCGGAACATCGGCGTGCAAATCTTGGCGGCACCCTTCCACATAATAAGAAAGCCATGGCGGCGAGATATCATGACAGCCTAAATTTTCACGACCCCATTGCACGAGGTGCGAATGAAAATCCTGATAATTTTTTTTTGGAAAATAAGTGTAGGCGGGCGTTCGAATCAGCCGGTATTGTTCTGGCACATGCCAATAATCCCAGACAAAACGTTGCGGATGGGCTGCGCGGGGATCCTTAAAGGCTTGCTCAAAATGATTTCTTAGCCCAGCTGCATTCGAAAAAAATTGATCCGTGATTAGAAGCGATTTCATTTTGCCTGAACAGTTTGAAAAATACGACCAAAAATACTTTCACCTTTTTCGTTGTTCATCAAAATCTCGATGGTATCGCCGGCTTTCATAAAAGGAGTTTTTATTTCGCCCGTTTTAATTTGCTCGAGAGTTCTTTTTTCTGCCAAACAACTTGAACCCATGGCTTCGTCTTCATTAGAAACTGTTCCGCTGCCAATCAGTGTTCCCGCCACTAAATTTCTAGTTTTTGCTGCATGAGAGACCAAATCACCAAAATGAAAGTGCATCGCACCCGCATTGGCTTTACCAAAAAATTCATTATTGTAAGTAACGTGCAAAGGTAAGTGAACGCGTCCGTCTTTCCAGGCTGACGAAAGCTCATCCGCCGTCACAGCAAATGGTGAAAGCGCCTTGGTCGGCTTACTTTGAAAAAAACCAAAACCTTGGGCAAGTTCTCCAGGAATTAAACCTCGTAAAGAAACATCGTTAATTAAAACAAAAAGCTTAATATGTTTTAAAGCGTCTGTCGGACTTGTTCCCATGGGAACGAAATCGGTGATCACACCGACTTCTGCTTCAAAATCAGTTCCATGTTTAAAATCCAGTTGAGGAATATTTTCCGTCGGCGCTAAAAATTGACCGGATTCTGCCTGATACATCAGCGGCACCGTCATTAATGTTTCTGGCGGTTCTGCATTCCGAGCTTTTCGAACAAGCTTGATATGATGAATAAAGGCTGACCCATCTGCAAAAAGCCAAGTGCGCGGCA
>JAYWDA010000160.1:0-8141 GCA_043780105.1 Pseudobdellovibrionaceae bacterium
GAAAGGACTCCCTTTTCTAAACTCCATACATATTCATCGTAGGTTCCTGGATAAACACTAACTTGGCCATGATTCACTTCAAGGATCTTAGTTCCAACCCTGCGAATAAAACTACGATCATGGCTGACGACCGCAACCGTACCTTCGTAGTTCATCAAAGCTTGGGTCAGGGCCTCTACAGTTTGAAAATCGAGATGATTTGTTGGTTCATCTAAAATCAAACATGGTGCTTTTTGCAAAAGAATTTGTCCCAGCGCCACTCGTGACTTTTCACCACCCGATAGAACTGAAATCTTTTTATAAATATCGTCACCACTAAATAACAAAGAGCCTGCCATATTCAAGCCCTCTTGACGGCTGACTTCGACGTGCGCTTTTTTTGTCATCTCATCAATGACGTTACTGTTCGCATCTAAATTTTCAGCGACGTGCTGGGCGTAATAGCCAATCTTAACTTGATAACCTGTTTCAATTTTTCCTTTAAGCGGAACCATCACGTGGGCTAAGGCTTTCAGGAAGGTTGACTTGCCAGCTCCATTTAAGCCTACGACCGCAATATGATCGCTATTTTCTAAATGAAAATTCACTTTTTTTAGCACCGTTTTTTCGCCGTAGCCAAGATCCGCATCTTTCATACTGACAATAATTTTCCCAGCCTTCACAGGCCGTGGAATTTTAATCGAAGCCGTTACAGGCAAGGGACGCAGTTCAATGCTTTCCATTCGATCTAAGCTTTTTAATCGCGACTGGGCTTGCCGAGCCTTACTGGCTTTTGCACCAAATTTCGAAACGAAATCCAAAACCTGTTTTCGTTTTTCTTGAATGGACATCGCTCGGGATTCTAATTGTCCTCGGAGCATTTCTTTTTGTTCAAAATAGTCATCCAAATTACCATTGTACTTTGTGATTTCACCTTGCTCGACTTCTAAAACATGATCCGTTGTTCGACGAAGGAACTCCCGATCATGGGAAATCAGCAAAAAAGCACCTTTATAACCTTGCAAAAACTTTTCTAAAACAAGAGTGGTTTCTAAATCCAGATAATTGGTCGGCTCATCTAGCAACATCAAATTAGGGTCTTGGCCAATCAGATAAAGCAGTTTGCAGCGCATGCGATAGCCACCGCTTAGGGACATGACAGGTCTTTTATAAAGATCCTCGCTTATTCCTAACTCACGTCCCAAGGCTTTCAATTCCCATAAGGGCATCTCGCAGCCTTCAGTTAAATAATCTTCAATTGTTTGTCCTTCACGCCACTGATCGTGTTGGGGCAAATAACCTAAGCGTAAACTTTTTGATTTAACTAAAACTCCTGAATCGAAAGTATCAAGTTCTGTTAAAATTCGAAATAAAGTAGTTTTACCAGCTCCATTGGGGCCGATCACCCCAACGTGCTCTCCTTCGTTAATAGAAAACTGTGCTTGATCAAAGATTTTCTTGGGACCAAAAAATTTAGACCCTTGCTGCAGCTGAAGAAGATTAGACATCCCTATCAGGTGCCAGAAATGACTTGAATTGGCAATGAATACGTCATGATTTCGTATCTTGGTTTGCCTAAGCTCAGGCTTACTTTTTAAGGAGATTAATTATGAAAAAACATATTAAAAGACTTTTTACGATGGCCGTTTTTCCTCTTGCCGCTTGGGCTGCCGAAACTCCCCAAGCTCCTGCCGCTGCTCAGGGACCCACGGATCCACAAATTGCTGCTATTGTAGTAACAGCAAATAATGTTGATATTGCCGCGGGAAAAATGGCAAAAAAACAAACAAAAGACCCTGAAGTTAAAAAATTCGCAGAGAAAATGGTGACCGACCATTCCGCTGTTAATAAGAGCGCCACTGATCTAGCCTCAAAATTAAAATTGAAGCCAGAAGAGAACGAGACAAGCAAAGGACTTCAAAAGTCCGGGGATGAGGCCATGCTAAAAATCAAAAGCTTGAAGGGAAAGGATTTTGATAAAGCTTATGTTGATAATGAAGTGACTTATCACCAAACAGTGTTGGATGCGCTTGATAAGACTTTAATTCCTTCAGCAAAAAATGCTGAACTTAAAGGCTTATTAAGCCAAGTTCGTCCTAATATTGCAGCTCATTTAGATCATGCAAAGCATTTACAAGCGACAATGAAATAAAGAGGCGAAATAAACCATGTCATCCCATGATTTCGTAGTTTTCGGAATTTTTCAATCTCGCAAAGATGCTCAGGGGGCGGTCGATTCTTTGGATAAAGATGGCTTCGAACCAGAGGATATATCCATCTTAGAGCTTAGCGAAATTTTTCTGATAGTGCATACAAGCAATTCGGCGTGGTGTGATATGGCTCAGCTTGCTTTGGAATCTTGTCAAGCTGAGGCCATTTCTGTGATTGAAAATCCTGGAAGAAATTGGCGGTTGGCGCCGTTGCGCCAGCGGCTTAATCTTGTTTATCCCAAACTTGTGTCCGTCCAAAAAGACTAAAACCAATATATCCTCGAACTTCTAACTTCTTTCCACCATCTTTAGGACGCATTAAACACCGATATGTTTTTCCATTATTTGGGTCTAGAATTTCGCCTCCGCTCCACTCTTCACCCTTTGTGGTTTCTTTTAAACCGGATAATATTTTCATTCCTAAAATTGGCTTGTTGGCCATTTCACCTTTGCATTTTTCACAAACGGCATGGACTTTTTCGGGATCAAAAATTTCAATCACCTGACCGCTCGCGGAATCACCTTCTAAAGTAATTTCAACAATCGATTTTGCCTTACCTTGTTCATCAATGGTTTTCCATTTTCCGTAAACGGATCCATCCGCGAAAGATTGAAGCGACAATAAAAGACTAAAAATAAATCCAATGACTTTCATATCTTCTCCTAATTATTTGTGATCGTGATGTCCACCAGGACCGTGAGCATGACCATGGTTTAATTCTTCCTCAGTCGCGGCACGTACTTCCGCCACTTCTACATCAAAATTTAAATTCTCACCCGCTAAAGGGTGATTTCCATCGACTAAAATATCTGTTTCGCCAACTTCTACGACTGTTAAAACAATCGGTCCCTGCGGTGAATTCGCTTGAAACTTCATGCCTGGCTGCAGATCTTGGTCAGAAGGAAATTGATTTTTCGGAATATTCTGAACCATTTCGTCCATGTGTTCGCCGTAAGCTTTTTCAGCTGGGATCGAAACTTTAAATTTATCGCCCTTTTTTTTGCCTTCCAGAGCCTCTTCCAAACCGGGAATAATATTTTTTGCGCCATGAAGGTATACTAAAGGTTCGCCGCCAACAGACGTGTCCAGGGTTTCATTTTCATCATCGGTTAATGTGTAATTCAATGTGACGATGCAATTTTTTGAAATATTCACGGAAAACTCCCTCTTGGGTTAAGCAGCATTTTGAGCGTCGAAAATAGCGCAACTGAGCTATTCAGCCAAGGAAATTGAGACAGTCTTTACTTTAGCCATAGCCGTTCAAAGTTTTTACGATCGACCGGCCAACAGGCCCAGTCCTTTTGAATCTCAAGGCTTAGCTTAAGGTTGCTTAGAATCAGTTTAACGTCGTTAAGATGCCAAATATCTTCATCCACTTTTTTGGGTGAGCTTTTTGAAATTCGATGACTCAGCGACGAATAAACCATTCCGCTCATGGGCGGAATTAAAAAACCCAAGGTAGAAAGAACACCTTGAAGCCTTGAAAGGACACTTTTACCGCCTACGGAATGCATTAAAATAAAGACGGTACATGGCTTACCAACAACAGCCTTTGTCCCTTCAAGAGAAGTGGCCTTTTCAAGAAATTCTTGCAAGGGACTGCCCCAAGAATCCCAATAGGTTCCCGATACAAAAATCAATCCGTCTGCTGCAATAATTTGTGTTTTCAAACTCTGAGAATAGTTTTTTTGAGCCAAATGAACACACTTTGTCTGAACGCCAGCGCCCAACTCTTTGATCAATTTCTGGATTAAAATACGGCTGTTACTTCGCGGCCCCTGAGGGCTGCCATTTAAAATCAAAATTTTCTTTTTCAAAATTTTTTGCTTTGCCATTAGGCGGGCCTTTGGCTCAGTCGTCGGTAAGTTGTGGAGCGAGGTAATTCCCGTGATCGCTCAATAAATTCCAATTGTTTTTCAACCATCTTATCAAAAACGAAAAGTAATCTGTCATGTGTTTTAGAAGAAAGATCTAAGCCCTGACTGGGGCCAAGCAATTCCAAAGTGTGATGAATGGCTTCAACTGTTGAATAGCAACCGGGCGCTGGCTGTTTTCGCACTCGAAAATTAGACGGCGCCAGTGGCGTAAAGCAGATCCTTGGCAGCGAAATCAGATTTTTACTTTGGTGAACCATCTTTCCCGCAGTTGCCCAAGTTCCATCGATCACAAAGATCACCAGTTTTTTATTTTTTGGAACAAGGCTCTTTCTTGTATTAGAATCCATCGCCGTTAAGTCAGCCGATGTTCTTCCTGGATATAAAATAACACAATGATTAAGTGGATCTTGTAAGACTTGGTTAACAGATTCATTGGCAGAATAATTTTGACCAATAATCAGTTCCGAATTTTGAAGGCACAAATGCGACATTCGCCCTGTTGCAATTCTGCGTTTGAATTCGATGGGATGAATAAGAATCATAAACTTAATTTTAGGATCAAATTTCTGCACATAAGAACAAAAACAGCTAAATTGCGGTTGGCGGCAGGTCAGACATAGATTTCGATACTGCGGCAGTTCTTCGGATAACTTTTGTCGCTTTTGAAGATAAGTTTCTACATTCACCGTTACACTCTCCACATTTAGAAAGAGTGTAATAGATGGTGCTAGGCCAAGCACTTGATGGATAGTAAAAACGCCAACTTACGGACTTTAATCCGGGTTGTTTTCTTTATTCCTTGGTTTTTAGCTGAGCATCATTGTCTTCAATAAATTTTTTGATTTCTTCGGTGATGCTTAAAAGCTTAAGCCATTGTTCTTTGTATAAGGTCACAGGAAAACGGCCCATTCCATAAACGGAAAGCGCGCCTTTTTCACTGACTTTCATAGACAAAGTCCCCCGTGAATTTTTCTTATTCTTAAGGGCTTCATTTTCGGCTTTCAGACGTTCGATTTCAGCTTTCATATCGTCAGACATGGATCACCTCATAGGTTCAATTAAGAGGTAGTATCAACTTGGTTTTGCCCTAGGGTCAATCTGCAAGCCGCTTCTTATGAAGGACGTGCTTTCTGTGGCGCAATTTGCTATGACTTGATCCTATGGATCATATTCAAATTGCAGTGCTTTACCAAGACAAAGACTTTCTGGCGGTCTCTAAACCCGCAGGAATTTCCGTCCATAACAATGAAGACCCCCAAAATTTACTGTTACTTCTTCAAAAACAAATCGCAGTTGCTAAACTTTATCCCGTTCACAGACTAGATAAAGAGACCAGCGGCATTCAACTATTAGCCTTACACGAAATTTCAGCGCGTAAACTAGCCGAGGAATTTGAAAAAAGAAGCGTTCATAAAATTTACGCCGGCGTCTTACGAGGAGAACTGAAAGAATCTAAAGGTGTTTGGACTCAAGCCCTGACAGATAAAGCAGAAGGTCGAAAAAATCCTGCAGGTATGTCACGAGATCGTATCGCTTGTGAAACCCAGTTCGAAGTCCTTAAAACGAATAAATTCTTTTCTTATTGCCATTTTAAACTGATCACGGGCCGCCAACATCAAATTCGCAAGCACTCGGCTCTTGTCAATCACTCGCTGGTCGGAGATCCCAGATACGGCGATCCAAGGTACAATAAAAAAATGGCCGATCTTTATAAGACCGACCGGATGTTTCTTCACTGTTATCAAATTCAAATCTTAGGACAAAATTTTGAATGTTTGATTCCCGATCCTTTTAAAAAGATCGTGACCTAGTTATTTAAAGCACCGCTATCAATCCATGTCTTGATGGCATTTAGTTGAAGCGACGTTAAATTTGTACCACCCAACGGCATAGTTCCCTGCAATGGGGCCAGATAAAAACGACTCACGCCCGAATTAAATTTTGTTACAAAAAGCAATGTGCCTGTGTAGGTGCTGACGTCATATCCAGCGGCTGGACTTCCGCCTGAATGGCACATTACACATTTTGGAGTCGAAACATTGGCATTGATCCAAGCGTAGCTTCCAAACGTTGTCACCGCGGCTGAAGCTGTCGGGCTAGAGTTTCCCGATGCGTTCACTGCAGACACACGGTAGTAGTAGGCTGTAACCGCCGCTAAACCAGAATCAGCAAACATCGTCGTGTTTGCACCAACGTTTCCAACCACTGTGAAAGGTCCTGTGGCAGCCAAAGCCCGCTCAACCTTAAAGCCAGTTTCAGTGCTTGAAGAATCTGTCCAGGTCACCGTCACTTGGGTGGCCGAGGTTGCCATCGCAGATACACTCGCAGGTGCTGCAGGAGTTCCGACAACAGCAGCCGCCGTCATCGCTGATGCTGTATTTGTATAGCCCGACTTGCCACCAGCATTCGTTGCAGCCACACGATAGTAATAGGTTGTTGCCGCTAGCAGTCCCGTATCAGAGTAAGTTTTTATATTAGACGCAGTTGTTACGAGCACAGTGAAAGGCCCACTTAAAGTCATTGCACGCTCAATCACGAAGCCAGCCTCATCCAATGAATTATCGGCCCAACTTAAACTAATTTGAGATTGCGAAGCGACAGCCATCAAACTGCTCGGATTCGCTGGAGGAAACGGCAGCGTCATTGCACTAGCTACTACGGAGTAAGGCGACGAGCCGAAAGAATTCACTGCCTTCACTCGATATGAATAATTCAAATTGGCTGTTAAAGCCGTGTCTGAATAAGAAGTCACAGTTCCTGCCAATGTGGCTAGGACTGCGAATGGTCCTGCTGCACTAGCGGCCCTCTCTACGATCAAGCTAGACAACGCACCTGTTGGTAAAGTCCAAGTTAAATTGATGGCAGACTGCGAAGTGGCTTTTGCCATAAAGCCTGAAACTGCAACGGGAGGTAAATTTCCTCCTACTGCTAAATTTAAAGCTCCAGTTTCAATCCAACTTTTAATGGCAGCAACGTCTGTCGCAGATAAGTGCTGCCCACCAAGAGGCATCGCACCTGTTAAAACTTGTTGGTAAAAAGTACTTCCGGCGATATCTCCGGCCAACACAGTTCCGCTGGACATGACAGCGCTATAACTAGAAAAATTATGAATCCCAGCCGAGTGACAACCGACGCATTTTGGAGTGATGACCTTTTGTTGAAGTTCAGAAAAAACGGGATTAGCAGAAAAACTAGAGAGCGAACTCAGCCCTGATGTGCCCGATAATTCTTGGGTTGGCGCCACAATACTGCAATTTTGGAAAAATAAAATAAGTAAGGCGGATACAAACGCTATCACGGAAAGCGGTGCCGATTTAATTGATTTCTTAGACGTCATTTTCAACCCCTCGATTTCAGTTTTTCCCCACCCTTATGGTACTTTATTGGTAAAGCTGAACCCAGATAAACAATCAATTCGTCCCAAATTAGGACTGGCATTCAGGACCTGTTTCATATTAGAACCTGCTATGTCGAAACTGAACATTTACTTGCATCGTAATCTGCGCCGGTCCGTTCTTCGGGGCCACCCCTGGATTTACCGCGAATCGATTTCAAGCCCTCCCAAGCTTGAAAAGGCACAGCTGGCGCAAGTTTTTGATAGTAAAAAAGAACCTTTAGCTTGGGCTCTTTATGATCCTCACGCCCCACTCAGCCTCCGAATTCTAAGTCTGGATAAAAAACCGCCCGTCTTTGAAGTCTTTCAAAAAAGATTTGCTGAGGCTTTGGCTCTCCGTCGTGCAGTTGTTTCCAAAGACACGACATCTTATCGATTATTTAATGGCGAAGGGGACCTTCTACCGGGCCTGATCTGCGATATTTACGGAACAATAGCAGTCCTTCAATTTGATGGCCAAGGGCCCAATGAATTTTGGGATAAACAAGGTATCGCTGATTGGTTGGTGCAAGAAAAAGTTGTCATAAGTGTCGTTGAAAAATTTCGTCGTAACACTCAAGGCGGCATTCAATTGCTAGCTGGAGAAAAATGCGAAAATGAAGTCATCGTTTTAGAAAACGGTGTCCAGTTCAAAGTGGATTTACAAAAAGGACAAAAGACAGGCTTCTTTTTAGATCAAC
>JAYWDA010000161.1:0-5464 GCA_043780105.1 Pseudobdellovibrionaceae bacterium
TGTTCTGGCTGCTTGGTAAGACTATCGTCGAAGAAGAGCTATTATCGTTCATACGTTCCACCTTATAGAGTAAGCTAATGATTGAGCGGTTATTGGCGGCAAGATTCCCGAGCATACGTTCCGAGGGGGAATCTCACTTTGATACGCCGCGTTGAGACAGAATATACACTGCGTCATGAATATTTTGCAAGTAAAATAATGCATGGCAGTATAGAAAGTTTAATATCTGAATAAAGTGCAAAAACGATGACAAAGAATGTCCTTATTTCTGAAGAGATATACAACTATCTGAAATTTATGAAGAATATCCAATCTTCATCGGATCATACTATTCGTGCTTACCGCTTGGATTTAGAGCAAATCTTTAGTTTTTCTCGCTTTTTGGGCATCTCCCACCCTGACCTTATAAAAAGTGCGGGGTCCGGAGGAATTGAAACAATCTTAGGTGAAAAGGACCTTCTGAACTGTGCTCGTACAGCTTTTGACCGCTGGAGACATCTGAGTCCGGCGTCCAGGCATCGAAAGATCGCAACCCTAAAAAGCTTCCTTGGCTGGCTGTATGAGAAAAACCTGATTGAGTCCAACCTGTCGGACCAATTCGTCTGCACGAAAATTCCAAAAAAACTGCCCGACTTTATTAGCGTCGACGAGATGATGGCGGTTCTTCAATCATTTCAGCAAGATCACCCGCCCGCCTACCTGGAGATGGAAAAGACTTTATTCCTTCTATTATATGGAGGCGGTTTGCGGGTCAGCGAAGCTTGTGGGCTTCGCTGGAAAGATATTTTGTGGGCTCAGTCGTGTCTGCGGATCTTGGGAAAAGGCCAGCACGAGCGTTTAGTCATTCTTCCTCCCATGAGCATGGCGCAACTAAAGAAAACAAAAGCTAATCCTTTGGGCGAGTTTGTTTTTGGAGAGACCGCACTTAACACACGCACCGCTTATGAGTGGATTCGCCAGCGCGGCGCTAAAGCCGGTTTATTAAAAACACTGCACCCCCATTCCTTAAGACATAGCTATGCCACACATATGGTTTCGAGCGGCGCTAACTTAAGAACGTTGCAGGAACTTTTAGGCCATAAGTCTTTGCAAGCCACCGAAAAGTACACACATATTAGTATCGGAGAGCTTGCGGAAACGATGGAAGCACGCCATCCGTTGGGGCGAAAAAGATAATTTTTGCGAATAGATCAGCTAATTATTTTGCAGCTCTGCATTTTTCAGATAATGACAAAGGTCATTTTTAAGCAGGATCTCTTTTTTATCTGCGACGTCTTGAAACTCAAGCAAGCTATCGACTTCAGAAATTTTCGCCATTAAAAATGGCTTCATCCAAGACTCGATATTCATCACGCCTTGATTCATTAAAAATTTTAAATAGAATTGCAGCTTTAAAATATCTAAGTTCTGACAGGTCTCGATGGCTTTTAATGTGTGTCCAACTAAATTATAAAGAAAGCCCGAAGACTCGTCGCCCTCTTGCCCGACTTTTCCGGCGCACTCTAAAACAAAAAGTGCAAATTCCAAATGATCATAGCTGCGACGGATATTTCTGAAGTCCGCAATCAAAGAGGCTTCTTGCAAGCTACCCATTTTACCTGTTTGCGCGGACTCTTTATAAGTCAGCAAAACATGGTGACCGGGTTCAAGGACGCCGCCACCAAATCTCTTTCTAGATCGCAAAGCTCCGCGGGCCATAAAAGATATTTTTTCACCGACAGCTGAAAGGGCCTGGATGATCAAATCGGATTCCCCGTATTTAATCTTTCTTAAGATAAGAAAAGGCTTTTGTTGATCGCTCACAGGAAGCTTTTTTGTAATTCCATCACTTTGTCATACGAGGTTTTAACAAGCTTGGCAAAATCTTTCCGGCGCAAAACTTCAGCCGAAAAAACCACTAAGCCCCGCACTTGCTCAGGTGCCGGCGGTGGCAGCCACCATCCTTTATAGGAAATAGGATCATGCCAAGAGCACTGACTGGTTGTTGCCATTGCGTCACAAACTTCTTTCTGACTTAGGCCCAAAGTTTTAGTGATTTCTTGAACAACAGCGTCGCCATTAATTCCAGGAAAAACTACGACCGCTCTATCAAACAGACGTAACGTTTTTTCTTGAAAATACTTCCAGCTTAAAAATTCAGTTTCAAAATCCTCAACAACGCTTTGATCAAAAATACGTTCACGGCTTTTTCGAATTTGTCCGATAACAACGGCCTTATTCCAACTCATTTGGGCTGCGGTTAACGCCTGCGGCTTAAATCTGGAACCATAAACAGTCACTGCTAAATTCTGCCCAAAGGATAAAATTCGCGCGGATCCACCACGCACTTCTTCGCTGCCTTGTAAATGTCTTGCGTGGGAAACACGGATCGAAAAAATTTTCTTCTCATTTAAAATCTTATCAACCATATCAAAGTCAAAGATTTCGCCAGTCACAGGATGATCTTCGGCCAGCAAAACAAAATTAGTATCTTTTTTTAAACCTTCACACCAATTTTGCGGGTCTGTTTTTCCGGAACCCAATGAAAACCATTCTATAGTTTGCACTTGCAAAGCGTCTTTCAAGTATTGGGGGATTAAAAATTCAAAGGCGGGCGAAAGACCTTTGATCGTGGCGACGGATCTTTTGTGAGAAAAAATGAGACTTAAAGTCTGACTAGCTTCAGAAGCTGCGTGCCCAACACTTTTATAACCTCTTAACTGAATAGGCGCATCTTTGATAAAAAGATCTCCAGGAAAAGTTTTTTTTAACTCATCCCCTAGATCTTCCCAAGCTTCGGTGGCAATAAGGTCAATTGGCATAATTAAATTAGCACCCTTTCGGAGAATTAAAAAACCAATGAAATTCTGAATAGGGTTTTTTGACTCGATTGTCGTTAAAAATATTTTCAGACATCGATTTTTTCGAAAGCTCACAATCTTGCTTTCTAATCTCTTCAACTTTTTCCATCACTTCACGGAAAGTTAGTGAGTGGCCATATTTTTTAAAATACTCGGCCTCCCACGGAATCACTTGGGCGTCGATCGCACTGACAACAGCTTTCAATTTTAGGACGGTCCCAAGGACTTTGGTTGGAATATAAGTTGGAATGGTGTCTTTAAAAGCTCCAAAATTTCTAAGAAGTTTCGACATATAAGATTCGGCGCTATAAATTGCCGAAAAATTAAATTTATAATCTTTTTCTTCCATCCATCTAAAAACACTCCGAAGGACGGCTTCTTGCAATCTCATATGTCGAAGGATCGGCAAATTTCGATACTCTTCCAGCATGTGAAATCGAGTGTCGACTTCAATATCAGAGGGCGCTACCAAATCTTTTGGCGTGATGCCCATGGCTTCCAAGTATCCCGTTCCGCGGAGCTTACGCACTTGAGTCCTATACCTTGGATACACCAAGGGCCCTTGGCCCAAAGCGTGGGCTGCATATTCATAAGCCGCTTGAATCACCTCGGGGCAAAAAAGCGTTGTGTGATCTTTATCGTCCATCGCAAAATCATAACGGATGGTTTCTTTATTTTTCTGCAGGTGGCTTTGGGCTCGATCATAGATTAAACGACCTGCCATTTGGCCGACCTTTGAATCTTCATATCGATAATGAATCGACCGTGTGTCATCCGCTGTTTTTAACCACTCATTCAGAGGTATAATATGAGTGCCTGTTTCAATCAGGGTCTCGATCAAATAAAGTTTCCCTTGAGGATCCTGACCAATAATTGCTTGATGACTAAAACTTCCGGGTTCGTCAGCAATTTGCGAAATGGTGGCACTGATCGGTGACTTTCCATAAATCAGCAACACATCACCGGCTTGAAATTTCAAATCTTCTTTTTGATATTCAGGATTTACGACGATATGTGGGAATGGGCCTTGCCAAGCAAGATAAGCTTTATGACCGACCACCTGATGGGACTGCAGCCATTCCAATAAAAACTCTTCAGAGAATCGCGACACTCTAAAAGCTCTTCGAATCATATCAACACATAAAATCGGAGTTGGTCCTTCGGCTTCAAAAGCTTTTAGTTTTTTTCTTAAAGCCAACCGCAGCTCAAACATGTCTTGTAAAGTTCGTGGCCCTTGGGCTTTTAGAAATGCGGTTTGTTCGTCATTAACCGGCATAAAATAGCGGGTTGGAAGGTTGTATAGGTTTTCCGTGTAACTTGAAATTCGGGACGGGCAATTCTGAACCGTTAACTCATTTTCAATAACACTTTTTAATTCTTTCACGGTGCTAATAAATAAGGCCGGACCCACTGGTGTCTGCGAAGATAATACCTGTGAACTTTCACGTTTAAATTGCAGAAAATAATTGGCTATTAAAGAACCTAAAATAAAAAATCCGACAAAGGCCGGGATGACTAATTTTCTTTTCATTCCTCCATGATAGCGTTTCAAAACATAAGTTCGAATCTATTTCGAAAAGCTTAACAAAACCTAGGACTTAAGTCGGAAGAAGAGGTTCTGGGGGCCTCGGGCAAAGATCCCCCAGAATTTGGCAGGAAGCCTGTAACACGTTAGGGTTTGTGTTGGGATAAGATATGAATCCAAAGCACGAGGTCAAAACTAAACACTTTCAAGGCTAATGGACAGTGAAGAAACTGCGACCAAAAGTTGACGAACCTGTCTTTATTCCACCATCATAAATGATCACTTGTTCAACAGCTGTTAAAGGAAACGGTGCCGTTAATTGGTCTGTCTCAGGCTGAGACACAAAATACCCCATCATTTCAGGGGCCTACCTTGGTGGAGATCTTGCTCTGTAAAGGGTTAGAACGAGGAATTAATGAAACAGAAGTTGATCGTCTTAATGATATACATAGTCGCAGGATTCTTAAGTTCGCGCGCTTTTGCTCAAACTGCAGAGGACTATAAACAATTAGATCCTAACATTCTAGAATCAATTCTTGATGAAAAACCTGTCGTAGAAAAGACGGCTCCCCGCACATCTATTGTAAGCGCTGAAGAAAAAACTGCCTCCGATCAACAAGTATTAAAAAAGAACGTTTTAGAAAAAGTCGCCCGCCAAGCCGATAAATTAGTGTCTGCTCAAAAATCTTTGCAAGCACAAACATCACCTGTCGAAGCTGAAATCGAGCACTGTCCAACCGGTCAATGCAATAATGCTTATTGGGTTAAAGACGCAAAATACGAACAGTGCGGCGGTGGAAATAATTATTTAGAGTCTCGGCTTGAAAATTTGGCAAGTAAAAGTCCCCTTTTTCGTTTTTTATCTGGAAGCCACCCCGAGCTTGAACAGGTGATCAAACCCAATTGCGTTCAAGCGTTTATGGAAGCAAAAGGCAAAGGCAGAGCGGGTGGCATTTACCGCGCCTGCACCGCCGAAGCAGGAATAACATCAAACAAGACCCAGCGACCTTGTATCAGTGAAAAATATGTGAACATGACAGCTAATTCATTTAACTTAGCGGGCTCCTGCTTAACGAATATTCCTACTCATATTAAAAAT
>JAYWDA010000162.1:0-3720 GCA_043780105.1 Pseudobdellovibrionaceae bacterium
TTTACAATTGGTATGCCTCTTACGAAAAGCTTTACCGGTAAAGGATTTACATTATGTCAGAAAATCAAACTCCCAGTCCTGCACCCATCAAAAAAAATAAACCCAAGGGCGCTCTTCGCACAGAAGCCGTCATTCCTTTTACAATCATCGTACTTCTGGTGGTTATTTACTTTAAACTTTTCTTCGACTCAAATCTTCGAGGCGGTCTTGAGTTTGCGGGCTACAAAGTCACCGGAGCAGAAGTCGACATCGCACACCTTGAAACCAGTTTTTTTAACGCCAGTATCCGTATTCAAGGCATCGAAGTGACTGATTCATTGAAACCAAGTCATAATTCCGTCAGCATTGGCGACGTGCGCTTTGGCATGCTCTGGGACGCGCTCCTTCGGGGAAAAGTTGTCATCAAAGAAGTCGTCGTTGAAAAAATCGAATTCGGAAAACCGCGAAAATTGCCAGGCAAAGTAAAACCTCCTGAACCTGTCGTGGTAAATGAAGATGATGGAAAACCCAGTGCTCTCCAGAAAGAAGCCGAAAAAGTAAAAGATAAAGCCCTTTCGGCGACAGAATCCAAATACAATAACAATGTCCTAGGCGATGTGGCCAGCATGCTGGGTGGAACAGATTCCAAAGTTCAGATGGATAAAATCGAAGGAAGTCTTCTTTCCAAAAACATGGCAACAAAACTTAATGAGGAGATGAAACTTAAATCTCAAGCATGGCAAGACCGCCTGAAAAAACTGCCGCAAGCTAAAGATTTTCAAGCCCTCAGCGACCGCGCAGCAAAAGTAAAAACCAAAGATTTTAAATCTGTTGATGAGTTACAATCTTCATTAAAAGAATTCGACAGCATCTTCAAAGAAGCCGACGCCAAATACAAAGAGGTCCAGACCGCTAACACTGACTTAAATCAAGATTTACAAAACAGCCAAAAACAAATTAAGGAGCTTGAAGAGCAAATCAGTAAAGACTCTAAAAATTTAGAATCGCATTTTAAAATTCCAAAGATTGATCCAAAATCTTTGGCGCTGGCCTTATTTCGCCAATATTTGGATCCTTATCTAGCTAAATTTAACCATTATAAAAATTTAGCCAATAAATATGTGCCACCCAACTTAATGAAGAAAAAAAATAAAGACGAAGTCGATGTCTCGATGCAGCCGCATCCTCGCGAAAAAGGCGTCGTGTATGAGTTCGGTCATGCAAACTCATATCCCGCGTTTTGGATTCAACATGTCGGCATCAGCTCGCAAGCGGGAATGTCTCCTTATTCAGGAAATATCAAAGGTGAAATCAACGATATCACCACAAATCAGGCTCTGATTGGAAAACCCACCGTTGCCTTATTTTCAGGTGATTTTCCTTCGGCTCAACTCAGCGGTTTAGACTCAAAGCTTGTGATTGATAACCGCAAAGAAAACAGTCAAATCACTTTTGATTTTGGGCTGGGATCTTTTCCTATTGAAGCACGGGCGCTTGTTAATTCAGATGAGGTGAACATCGCTTTCAATAAGGCCTCGGGCCAAATGAAATTGCACAGCGAACTCGAAGCTTTAAGAAATTTTAAAATGAACTTAGACAATAAATTTTCCCAAGTTCAGTACGATATAAAAGCAAAAAATTCGACCGTGGAAGAGGTCCTAAAAACCGTTTTCGCAGGCATTCCCATTGTCAGTTTAGAAGCAGAAGGCCATGGCGAATTGCCGGCTATCGCGTTAAGCGTGAATTCAAACTTAGGAACTGAACTTTCAAAGGGCATTGAAAAACAGATCCAAGCCAAGATCAACGAAGCCCGCGAAAAAATTCAAAAATACGTGAACGAACAAGTGGGCGTCCAAAAAGCCCAAATCGATGCTCAATATAATCAGATCAAAGGGCAAGTCGAAAAGGAACTAAAAAAACTCCAAGACCAAGCTGACGCGCAGAAAAAGATCGTCCAAAACAAATCCGACGCAGCCAAAAAAGACGGCGAAAACCAAGGCAAAAAGAAAGTCGAAGACTCCGTCAAAAACGCCGCTGAAGAACTAAAAAAGAAAATGGGCTGGTAAAATTAATGACTTCGCGAAATGATCTTATGGCTTATCTTTCTCAGCCCAGCGTTTACCAAAATACTCTCGTATTTATCGCCGACGATGATCTTTGGACAGTTTCACTACAAGGTGGCTTATCTTCCCGCCTAACCAGTAATCGTGGCCTGGTAAGAAATCCTAAAATTTCACCGGATGGGAAATGGATCGCGTACGTCAGCCAAGATGCCGGAGGATTTGACGTTTACATCATTCCTATTCATGGAGGCGAACCTCGCCGGCTGACTTACTTCGGCGTACAGAAAATTGTTCGCTGGAAAGACAACGACACTTTAATTGTCTCCAGTGGCTTTGAAACTCTAAAGGTTAAAGATTTATCACTTTACTCTATCGATCTTAAAACAGATGCCTTTGAACCCCTTCCTTGGGGCGCGGCCAGCGAAATTGATTTTGGCCCATCGGGAGCTGTGGTCATTGGCAGAAATAACGGCGATCCTGCACGCTGGAAAAGGTACCGCGGAGGAACTGCAGGGGTTTTATGGACTCGAGCAGATTCACGTTCCCAGTTCCGCCGGATTTTAAAAAATATCACGACAAATATTTCATCACCTCACCTGGTTGACGGAATGATTTATTTTATTACAGATCATGAGGGTTATGGAAATATTTACGCCTCAGATCTCATTGGAAAAAAAGTTAAACGCCTCACTGATCATCATCATTTCTATGCCCGCAATTTACAAACTGATGGAATCACTTTAGTTTACCAAGCTGGCGGAGATCTTTATTCTTACAACCTGCAATCTAAAGAAAATAAAAAAATTGAAATTACTTGCCCAGCCTCTGGCATTCAGGCTTTGCCACGTTTTGTCGCAGCTGCAAAATATATCGATAGTTTTTCGTACTCCCCAGATCTACAAAGTATCGCCTTGGTGGCCCGTGGCCATGCTTTCACAATGCCACCTTTCAACGGCGCCGCCACCAATCTGGAAAAAACTGGCGATATTCGATTTGCTCATCCTAGCTTCAGTTTTGACTCTCAATTTATCTTATACACTGGCACCAGCCCCCAACAGGACGAACATTTAATTTTACACGACCAAAAGTCTGGCGTGACAAAAACAATTTTAGCTAAAAAACCATGGGGCAAAATTCAAAGCCTTTACACGAATCCAAAGAAACATTTGGCAGTATTACAAGCGAACAGCAGCACGTACTGGCTGGTGGATTACAAAAAACAAACGGCAGTTTTGATTGAAAAAAGCGAAGCTCAACTCGGAGGCCACGCTTGGTCTCCTTGCGGTCGCTATTTGGCTTATAGCGTTTCCTTGGATCAAAGAAAATACTTTATCAAGATTTTTGACACTCAAAATAAGCAGTCAAAAATTCTTATGGAACCTGTCTTGATGGACGTTGATCTCAGCTTCGACCCAGAGGGAAAATATCTTTATATTTTAAGTGTCCGAGAATTTGGGGCAATTTATAATGAAACTCATTTTGATTTAGGTTTCCCGATGGCTCTGCGACCCTACATTGTGGTCTTAGCCAAGACAACACCTTCACCCCTCGAAATTCCGCTGGAAGGATTTAAAGTAAAACCTAGCGAGGAATTGAAGAAAAATAAAAAAGTAGCGCCCGTCACAACAAAAATTGATTTTGAAGATATCGAACATCGTGTCCTTCCTTTGCCCGTTGA
>JAYWDA010000163.1:0-5770 GCA_043780105.1 Pseudobdellovibrionaceae bacterium
ATGCCTTCTTTTCAAGGACAACTTTCTGAAGTCGAACTGACAGCCTTGATCGAATACGTCAAGAGCTTGAAGTAGGGAGATAAAAATGGCAGCAAGTCATGATTCGAATTTAAATTACCTCAACGAATTCAAGGGCATTGGCTCTTGGTTGACTAGCTTGGATCATAAGCGCATCGGCCTGATGTATATGATCTCAGTTTTAACCTTTTTCTTTCTTGGTGGAGTTGCGGCGCTTTTGATTCGCCTTGAACTTTTCCAGCCGGGATTGCAAATTTTTGCGACCAAAGATCAATATAATCAGGCGATGACCTACCACGGAGCCATGATGGTTTTCATGGTGATTATCCCGGGAATTCCTGCGGTTTTAGGAAACTTTTTTCTGCCCATTCATATTGGGGCAAAAGATGTAGCCTTCCCGCGTTTGAATCTAGCTAGCTGGTATGTCTTTATGTTCGGCGCACTGTTAGCCATTTCAACTTTATTCACTTCAAAAATTGATACTGGTTGGACATTCTATACACCTTATTCGATTAGAACCCAGACAGCGACAATCACGATGGTTCTTGCCGCTTTCATCATGGGAATGTCTTCAATTTTGACGGGCTTAAATTTTATCGCGACAGTGCATAAGCTTAGATGCCCCGGAATGAGTATGTACCGCATTCCACTTTTTGTCTGGGCGATTTATTCGACAGCTATTTTGCAAGTATTGGCAACTCCGGTTTTAGCGATCACTTTGCTCCTGTTGGCAGCTGAAAAAGCTTTTGGTGTAGGTATCTTTGATCCGAAGTTAGGTGGAGATCCCGTTCTGTTCCAACATTTCTTCTGGTTCTATTCGCATCCTGCCGTTTACATCATGATTTTGCCAGCTATGGGAATTATCTCTGAAGTGATCAGCGCATTTTCGCGTAAAACGATTTTTGGTTATACGGCCATCGCTTACTCCTCTTTAGGAATCGCAGCGGTGTCTTTTATCGTTTGGGGACATCATATGTTTGTCTCTGGCCAGTCTGAAGTGGCAGGAATTTTATTTTCGTTTATTACGATGTTGGTGGGTGTTCCGACCGCGATTAAAATGTTTAACTGGCTGGCGACGATTTATCGAGGCTCTGTCAGTTTTCAATCACCGATGCTTTACGCGCTGGGATTCTTGTTTTTATTTGCGATTGGTGGTGTGACAGGAATTATGCTCGCAGCCTTAGCGGCAGATGTGCATTTCCATGACACTTATTTCGTTGTGGCCCACTTCCATTACGTGATGGTCGGTGGAACTTTGATGGCATTGATGGCAGGGATTTATTACTGGTTTCCAAAAATGTTTGGGAAAATGTACAGTGAAGCCGGAGCTCGCTTAAGTTTTGTATTTACATTTATTGGCTTTAACGTCACATTTTTCCCTCAATTTATTTTGGGTGCTAACGGGATGCCTCGTCGGTATGCCGATTATATTCCAGCTTTTGCCAGTTTAAATAAGATTTCAACCATGGGTTCTTGGTTGATTGCTATTGGCTTTTTGATTTCATTGTACGTGATCGTGACTGGTTTACTTTATGGACCGAAGGCGCCGATGAATCCTTGGGGTGCTAAATCACTCGAGTGGACGATTCCTTCACCACCAATTCACACTAACTTCGAGACTGATCCAGTCGTAACAGCGGGGCCTTATGAGTACCGATAACTCAGTTCATCAGCCGGGCAAGCATCATTTTGCGCATCACTTTCGCGATGCCAATCATGAATTTGAGACAGCAAAGCAAGGCATCTGGCTTTTTATGGTGACGGAAATTTTGATGTTCGGTGGCCTTTTTGTTGGCTACGCGATTTTCCATCAAAAATATCCAGAAATGTTTGCCGAAGGTGCCAGTCATCTTGATTGGAAAATGGGATTTATTAATACAATGGTCTTGATCACATCGTCGTTGACGATGGCCTTAGGAATTTATTACTGCCAGAAAAATCAAAAAAGCAAAGCGGTCATGTCGCTAGCCTTAACGATTTTGTGTGGCGCGATTTTCTTGGTCATCAAGTATCTCGAGTATTCACAAAAGTTTGAACACGGTTTACTTCCGGGTCGCTTTTTGAATGTCGAGCATGCTCATGCAGTTCATGAAAACTTAGGAATGTATTTTGGTTTCTATTTTTGTATGACAGGTCTTCATGGAATCCATGTCTTATGTGGAATGGGTGTGATCACTTGGGTCCTTATTCGAACGGCTAAAGGCGAATTCAGCGCCGAATATTATACGCCGGTCGAAGGTGTGGGAATTTTTTGGCATATTGTCGACTTAGTTTGGATTTTCTTATTCCCTCTACTTTACTTGATTGGTTAAAAAGGAGTTCTAACAATGGCATCAAACCATAACGCACACCATGTGACACCAATGAGTATTTACATTAAAGTGGCGGTCGCCCTTTATGTGCTCACGGTCTTAACAGTGGTTGCACATTATTTTGAACACGCTTTGGGTCCAATGGCAGCGCCGGTCGCCTTGCTAATTGCCACTGTCAAAGCAGCACTTGTGATGCTGTTTTTCATGGGGCTAAAATATGACGACAATCAAAATCGTGTGATTTTTGGCTGTGGGTTTTTCTTTTTACTTCTTTTATATTTCTTTACAGTTCTCGATATTCTGACTCGTATCACTCACACCAGCACTTTATAAACGGGTGCTGAACGAGAGGTCGCTTGCTTAAGACATTCTTCGATCTTACAAAATTTGGTATTGTTGTTTTTGTTCTGATGTCAGGCATGATCGGATATGCCACAGGCTATCAAATTGAACATACTTTCGAGTGGCAGCATCTGGTGCGATTTCTGCTAGGCCTTTACCTTTTGAGCTCGGGCAGCTTAGCCTTAAATCAAGTTCAAGAATATAAGCTAGATCGCTTAATGCCACGGACTCAGAATCGTCCGATCGCTAACGGAAAATTAAAACCAGCCGCGGGCTTGATAATTTCCCTCCTATTTATTTATGTAGGTGCGGTCTTACTTTATGAATGTCATCCAATGGCATTCAAAGTCGGCATTGCTTCTGTTATTTTATATAATGGCCTGTATACGATTTATTTAAAAAAGCAGTGGATTTATGCCGCCGTTCCAGGTGCGATTCCTGGAGCCCTGCCTGTGACCATTGGTTACGCCGCAGTGAACCCTGATATTTGGAATTCTGAATCGGTTTATTTATTCTTAGTGATGTTTCTTTGGCAGATGCCGCACTTTTGGACCTTAGCCATCAAGTACAAGGAAGATTACCGCGCTGGTGGAATTCCAACCTTGCCGACCGCTTTGGGTATTCCTAAAACGCTTTACCAAATTGGTCTGTACACTATTTTGTATGCAGGCGTGGCCATTGCATCGCCCTGGTTTGTTGCGGCCAGTTGGCTCTATGTTATTTTGGTTTTGCCCTTTTCGCTCAAAGTGCTTTATGAGTTTTATCTTTTCAATAAATCTAAAGGTGAAAAACGTTGGCTAGGATTCTTCTTATGGACCAATTTTAGTATGTTAATTTTCCTGATTGTTCCCGTGATCGACAAATGGAGTTTTGTCTTTCAAAATTTTAAATCATAAATTTGGTGAATCAGGCTGATTCAAAGGATGCCCTTTTTGAAATGCAGCGATCGTTTTGCATTGGTTGTATATTTTTTCACACAAAGGGTATGGTTTCAAATCAACATTGAATCTTAAGGACGCAAACATCTGTGGGATTAAGAAGACATCTGCTGCTGTGATTTGATTTCCGAAACAAAATATTCCGGAAGTTTTTTCCAAGGTCTTTTCTAAAGCACTGTAACCACGATGATTCCAATGGGCGAACCATTCTTCTTTTTGTGCTTGGGTGTACTGATGATGTTTTTCTAAATATTGCAGAACCTTTAAATTTCCTAAGGGATGCATAAAAGAATTGATCGTTTCGCAAAATTGCCGAACTTGGGCTTTTTCAAAGGAGTCTTTTGGAAAAAGAGGGTTCTGAGGAAAAACGTCTTCTAAATATTCTATAATAGCTACTGATTGAGCAATGCTTTTGCCATTATGGACCAATGTGGGAACTTCCGCCATAGGATTCAGATCTTTGTAGGAGGTCGTATTTTGCTCGCCGCCGTTGTTGAGCAAATGCACGGCTCGATATTCAAAGTCTAAATTTTTGTGGTAAAGTGCGACCCTGGCTCGGTATGATGTGGAACTGCGAAAATAATTATAGAGAATTATTGATGCCATTAAAGGGATTACATGGAAACCCTCCTTCGAAGTCAAAGGTATAATCAGATCTTCTGCCAGGCTTTGCGCATTGGTGGAAACTTTTTTATCTTGATGTCAGTGATCCGGTTTATGTTTTTTTACTTAACTGCTCCATCCTTTGAAATTATCGAGCCAAGCGTGATTTGGCAGGCCTTTTTTGTGGGCTTGCGATTTGATGTTTTAGTTCTGGGATTCGTCTTTATTCCTGTCGTTTTGGGCGGGCCGTCCTGGTTATTTTTGGGAGGCTCCGAAGCTGGTTGTAGGAAGCTTTTAAAAGTTTACTTCACGGTGATTTGGGGTCTAATTATAATTAGTTCGGCCGTTAGTCTTCCCCATTATCTGCGCGAAGGGCGACATTTCCGGTGGTCTGATCCCATTTATGCACCTGCTCTTGATATAATATCGATGGCTTTAGTGTGTTTAATTTTTTTATTTATGATGGCTTCGATCTTAAAAAGTCTTTGGAAATATTTTGAATATTCTTTTTCAAGAATCCTTAGAACGACGCGGCTTCCGGTTTATTTAGAAGTATTTTTAAGGATTTTTACGCCAATTTTATTGGTCATCTTGGCTGCTCGCGGTTCGGTGGGTCCGCATCATTTGGAAAAGGAAGACGCGCAGATTTCTGTCTGGGAAAATGTGAACGAGCTTAGCTTAAATTCGGTCTGGTGCATTAATAAATAGAAGACAATCCAATACAGTTGGAATAATGTCGGCGCAGGAGGCCTTTTATGAATCGCTTATTGTCGGTATTTTTAATTTCTTGCCTAACATTTTTTTCGGTCGCAAATGCCGCCGATTTTGGCATTGTGGCCGGTGTCCGATCGCAGTCTGCCGATGCCAGCACAACAGGTGTGACCGCTGAATCAAAAACCGATTTTCAATTAGGTGGAATCGGCGAATTTTCTATTAATGGACCTTTTCACATTCGCTCAGGCCTGCTTTACAGTTCTAGAAATGTTGATTTGACGGTGAAGGCGGCTGGAATCACCAGCACCGGAACTTTAACTCTGACTTATTTTGATATTCCGGTTCAAGCTCAGTACAAGTTTGAAGATTATGGAAGTGTTTTTGCTGGACCCGTCATTGCCTTTATTTTAGATAAGAAGTGTGAATTAAATAATGGCGCGACTTGCACAGTAACAGGAGCGAAATCTTTATTGTTACCCCTTCAACTGGGCGCTACTTTTAAATTTATGCCGCAAGTTGGAGCGACGATTTATTTTGAAACGATCCCTGGCGATGTCGCTGACAATTTTGGAAACTACCGCGCTATCGGTGCTAACCTTCTTTTTACTTTTGACTGATGAAATTAGGCACTCTTAAATCCACAATGATTCCGGATGGTAAACTTTGTGTGGTCAGCCGCGATTTAAAAAAAGCGGTGAAGGCAACACAGATTGTCCCTTCTTTGCGGGAAGCCATGGAAAAATGGTCTGACGTTGAAGGGCCATTGAATCAGCTTTACCAAGATCTGAATGATGGGAAATTAAAAGACGCTTTCACAGTTCAGGAAGAAGATTTTCACGCAGC
>JAYWDA010000164.1:0-2315 GCA_043780105.1 Pseudobdellovibrionaceae bacterium
ATGGCTTTACTATTCATAAATAAACTTCTGACCTGAGTGTAGCCAAACACCAACTGAAGGAAAGAAGCTTTCATTCTTTTTTGCAAACCTGTATTATAGGCATCGTAATATGATTCAATGTAGACCTGATAGGCTTCTAAAGCATGACTTTGGATATATATTTGACTGACTTTTTCTAAACGCTTAAATTTTTTATCACTTAAAATAAGTCGTTCAAAAATCACTGGCAGATATTTATTATTCAGTGCCATAAAGTGAAACGCGTTAAACGTAATTTCAGTCCCTGGAAAAAGATCTCTCAGCTCGATCGGATGATACTGCAGTAAAAATTGCTGAAGCAGCAAAAAATCAAGCTTCATTGATTTTTCAACTTCGTCGACAGCCTGTAGATGGTCTATGCCCGCTTCCTTAAGGCGCTGACAATAGTCAGCATCCGATGAATCCTTAATTAAAGCCGTATAATAACTATGTGGCACCATGGCTTTGAGTGCAAAAATCATTTCTAAGGCAAGTTGGTTTTCATCGAAAATGGAAACGTCCAAGATAATCATATTAGGGCGACCAATACTTGAAAAATCCTTTTCATACTGAGTCAGATTTGACACACGATGAACTGTCAGCCTCAGTCGTTCTGAAACTTGAATAATCCTTTGCAGGATTTCAACTGATGGTGAAATAACCAGCACGTCTATTCTAAAACGGCTGAATAAACTAATAGCTTCCAAATTTCCTCATGAAGCTTTTTCCGAGCTCCCCGTTGACACAAGTAATTTTTTAAGAACCCAAATTAACTGATCGTTATCCCAGGGCTTATTTAAAAATTCATTCACACCAAACGACAACAATAGTTTCATGACCTTATGGTCGCTATGTCCCGTCAGGACAACGGTTGGGATTTGATAGTTTAAATTTTTAAGTCTTCGCAAAAGCTCAAAGCCGTTGATGACCGGCATTGAAAGGTCGGTGATTAAAAGATCGATTTTTTGATTTTTTACAATTTTCAAAGCCTCTTCACCATTGGCTGCAGTGAAGGCCGCAAAACCATGCAAACCTAAAACAACAGTCGAAAGTATCTCGCGAATTTCAAGTTCATCGTCAACAATAAGAATGTGTTTACAGTTTGTCGTAGGTGCCATAATCTACTCATCTTTTCGGTCTTTTAATGATTCTTATAAAACAATCTTGAATAAATACTTCTGCCCTTACGACTCAATTTGAGATATAAATGAATTATGTTTCATGAATATCGCGTTTTGCTAGGAATCTTTCTGATCGGGACTTTTGGATGTGCCAACATGAGTGTTAAAAAATTGGAATTTAAAAACCCACCCTCCTTGGGACGCTCAAGCGCTGGTCAGGAAATTTTCTTAGGTGGCTTTTCAGGTCTTCATTTTTTAGGAAAAACTCCGCAAGAGCGCCACCGCTTTATCACCCACACCGATCGGGGCCCCAACGGCGAAATGTACAATGGAAATCGGCCTTTCTTGTTGCCTGATTTTACCCCTCGCTGGATTATATTTTCGCTGGATCAAGATTTTAAAGATTTGGTGCTTGAAAAAACAATCTTACTGCAAGGCCCTGAAGGAAATCTTTCGGGCCTTCCGCCAGTTGTAGGCCTAGAAGATCCCGTTGATGTTTATGATTATTTGTTACCGCCTAACACCAATGGCATCGATCCCGAAGGCATCACCCAAGATCAGAAGGGTCACTTTTGGATGGGTGAAGAATATCTTCCAAGTCTGCTTGAATTTTCGCCTGAGGGAATGCTTTTAAATCGCTTTACGGCTGGCAAACATTTTCCTGAGCTATTTGCAAAACGCCGTTTGAATCGCGGCTTTGAAGGCATCACATTTTTTAAAAAAAATATCTGGGCATTTCTTGAAAGCCCTTTAAAAGCGGGACCAGGTGATTTACAGGGGCCGATCTTAATCTTTAACCCCAATACGCAAAAACCAGTCGAGGTAAAGTATTATCCTTTTGATAATTCTACAGCCGATAAAATTGGCGACGTGGCCACTCTCAAAATAGCCGGAGAGGAATTAGGTCTTCTTGTTCTGGAACGAAATAATGTTTTGGGAAAAGATGGCTACCGGAAAATTTATTTTATTCCAGATCCTAGCCAATCGGGCCCTCTTAAAAAAAGACTGGTGGCTGATTTAATTAAAATTGGCATAGATAACGTTGAAAAAATAGAGGGCATGACTGTGGTGGATGGTCGCTATTTAATTTTAATCAATGATAATGACTTCGCCCTTCGCGGTCGCCCCGATTATTTAAAAACGGGGCTTGTACCAACGAAGGACGAAGGCAGTTAT
>JAYWDA010000165.1:0-1711 GCA_043780105.1 Pseudobdellovibrionaceae bacterium
GTCTTTGACTTCTAAGTTGGTGAGGGCCATTTTCAGAGCCCGCGCCGTACGCTTAAATTGCTCTTTCTGTGACTCAAGAGTTTTATTCAGCTCTAAACATTTTTCTCGGTAGTTTTCGATTTCATGCTGAAGCTGATCAACTCGGCGTTTTAAATCTAAGATACTGTCATCTTTAGCTCGCACTAGAGTTGATTTTTCGGCTCGCACCAGTTCAAGACGATTTTCTAGCTCACGCTCTCGCACGCGAATTTTTCGGAAATCATTCTTTAGCCGAACATCTAAATCGTCAATTTTTTGCAGCGCTTGATTTAATTCTTTCTCTTTAAAACCGAGCTGACCTTTTAAAATCATCAGCTCCGTTTCGCTATTTTCACGAACTTCATCCCTCTCGCGCTCAAGCGATTGAATACGAATCAGCATTTCATCGCCGCGAGTCTTCACCGCATCTGCGGCTGAAGAAACTTCTTCATGATCCCGACGCAACCGATCGACTTCTTCTTCTAGCTGTAAAATACGACTTTGAGCGATTCGCAAGTTTTCAGCTTGCAATAACGACGCGTCCATATGAGTTGATAATGAAGATCCCAAGCCCGCCACGGGTTCAGGTTTATACATTGGAGTTGGTGCTAGCTTTAACGGAATTGTCTTATCATCTTGAATTACTTTTGTTTCAATATTCTTTATATTTTTTTTGGAGTGTGACATGGGAAATGGAGGAATCGCTTCTTCAGAACTTGAAGCATTCATATCCCTATTATCTTGAGCTTTGCTATTTTTTCCGGAATCTAAGCCAACAGGAAATTGAACAGATGAAGTCGGTGCCACAGTATCAAAATCGGCAAACTCATGCCCTTCGGATGAGGATGAATCATCTTCATTAACATCATCAATCAAGGACTTGATGAGATCGTCTGCTGCGCTTGAGCCTTTTTTCTTTGCCATAGCTTGCAATAACTATCGGAAATTTCCTGACTTTTCTAAAGCCTTCGGGATTTTAAACAGCTCCCTAAGTGGACTTTTTTTATGAGTTTAGACTGGACCTAGACTTGGTCCGTCATTAAACTTTGCCAATGATAAATTTAGAGCCTCTTTTTCGTTGGATTCGCCCTCACACTTCGCAAGCCTATCGTCCAGTCATCTTAATTACCGGAGCAAGCACGGGCTTAGGTCTAGCGATGGCACGAATGTTTTCTAAAGTTGAAGGCTATAGAGTCGTCCTGAC
Organism: Pseudobdellovibrionaceae bacterium; assembly: GCA_043780105.1. GTDB lineage: Bacteria > Bdellovibrionota > Bdellovibrionia > Bdellovibrionales > Bdellovibrionaceae > JAYWDA01. The sequence goes on from JAYWDA010000165.1 coordinate 1,223, forward strand.
GGCACGCGAGAAATCAATTCTTAAATTAAGGCAGCATTTTATCGAATCCCAAACTGTGATGATTCATCCCTTGGATGTGACTTCGGTGGAAAGTCGCGACGCCCTTATATTGGCTATTGAAAAAAACTGGGGTGGTGTTGATATCTTAATCAATAATGCCGGCATCAGCTACCGCGCCGTCGTCGAGCACATGACTGACAAAGATGAAATGATTCAACTTCAAACAAATTATCTCGGGCCAATGGCATTGATTCGCTTAGTCCTTCCTCGCATGCGCGAAAAAGGGCGAGGAAAAATTATTAATGTTTCGTCTGTCAGTGGAATGTTAGCAATGCCAACAATGAGTTCTTACAGCGCTTCAAAATATGCTCTTGAAGGAGCCAGTGAAGCTCTTTGGTATGAGATGAAACCCTTAGGAATTTCTGTGTCCCTTATTCAACCTGGCTTTATTAAATCTAATTCATTTCAGAATGTTTACTACTCGGAACA
>JAYWDA010000166.1:0-10410 GCA_043780105.1 Pseudobdellovibrionaceae bacterium
ACTCTGACGATGCACACGTTTTCGATGGAATTAGATCAGGAGCTGATTCCTATTTTATTTCCAAACTTTCCGGATAAAGATGTTATCACCTTGGCGGAAAAAGTCAGAGCTTCTATTGCTCAAGGCTTAAAGGCCAATACGTGGCTGAGCGAGGCCGCCCGCAGTGAAGCTTTAAATAAAATTACGCAAGCTCAATTGAAATTAATAAAACCGGATAAAGACGATGATTGGAATTTTCTTCCCATTAAAAAATATGACGCGTCCAAAACTGTCAGCAATCGCCTCTTGGCAAAAAGCGCTAACCTAGAAAAACTATGGGCTGAAATTAAATATCCGCGGCACCGCAGTCGTTGGGAAATGGGTCCTTTAGGCTTGAATGCTTATTACTCTGCGGAAGATAATCAGTTTATTCTTTTGCAAGGAATTCTGCAGTATCCGTTTTATGATACTGGCATGAGCCCTCTTGAAAATACGGCGGCCATTGGGACCATCGTCGGCCATGAATTGGGACATTCGGTGGACGACCAAGGTTCGAAATATGACTCACAAGGAAAGTTACGACAGTGGATGGCGGCAAAGGATTTAGCTGAATTCACCCGGCGCGGCCAAGCCTTTGTCGATCGCTTCAACAAGATCGGACATGATGGTCGGCTGACCTTAGGCGAAAATATTGGTGATCATGTCGGCATGACTTTTTCTTTGGAATCCGCTTTTCCCGATTTAAAAAAGGCTCCTCCTGAAGATTTAAAAAAGTTTTTCGTCGCCTATGCTCGAATGTGGTGTCATGTCGAGCGGCCTGATTTTCAAAAACTTTTATTAAAGGTCGACGCCCATGCTTCAGGGACGGCCCGTATTAACCAGCAGGTGATTCACCAGGACGCCTTTTACCAGGCTTATCAATGCCGAGCGACAGACGCTATGTATGTAAGCCCCAGCGAACGCATCCGAATTTGGTAATTTATTGAAGTTTTAAACAGATTAAGTCTTGCCTCCCTAGCTGCTGTGCCGTAGGTTTCCTGCTTCAGGAGGCCGTATGAAAATTGTTGTGATGGGGGCTGTTTTATTAATGGGCTTGGGAGCTTTTGCAAAAGGTTTAACAACCGAGCAAAAGGTTTTAGATTTTCAGCAATTGATTGGTCAGATCAAATCTAACTACGGACCTTTAGAATATAAAATTAAAGTTCAACATATTGACGTTGAGACGTTACAAAAAAAATATCTAGCCGAAATTGAAGCCTCAAAAACCGACGCTGAATTTTATGATCTTGTGTTACGTTTTAATGCTGAATTTCATGACAGTCATTTTGGCCTAAGAATTCCATCTAAAAAAAGAGCTAGCCTTGGTTTTGCAACGGATCTGGTCTCTGGCCATGTTCTGATTTCTGATGTTGATTCTAAAACTTTACCTGAAGCTCAATTTAAGATTCATCGCGGTGATGAAATTCTGACCTTTGATGACCAGCCAGTGATGGGTGTGATCAGTGATCTCGCGCTCCGACGTGGAATGGGCTACGCTCATTCGGCTTTGAGAGTTGGAACAATGGCATTAGGCTCAAGGGCTGGAACTAATTTCGCAATTCCTTCAGGCACAGCCAAGGTTGTTATTAAGACTCTCGGGACCGGAGAAATTCGCACCCTTGAACTTCCTTGGATCGTCACCGGCAAAGATTTCGACTTTTCAATGGAATCTTTGGGACTTTTTGATAAACAAGGATTTTCCTACAATCAACTTTCTATTAAAGATTTATTTACTGATATTTTAGGCCCACAAGCTGAGCGATCTTATATGTGCTCAGGCTCTAGTCGTATCGAGCGACCCTTGGGAGCTGTTGTCATCAGCGAAACGCCGGTTGTTGCTTACTACTACCCGACGGCCAAAGGAAATATTGGATATTTAAGAATTCCTCATTACATGCCATTGTTTGGCAGTGATGCAGCGGCAGAAGAGCAAACATTTGCGATGTATGAATATTTAGTCGGTGAATTACAAAAAAATACGGTCGGTTTAATTATCGATCAAGATCACAATTGTGGTGGATCAGTCAGTCTTCTTCACCATATTCTTTCGCTATTTATCGATACTCCCGTGCAAACAACTCAGTTTAGATTAGTGGCAAGCAAAGAAAATATCCTCAGCACCAGCGCTGAGATTGAGACCATGAATCCACTTTCGCTGATCTACGTTCAAGCCCAGGATGTTTTAACTCGGCTCGAGCAAAGCTGGAATGCTGGCGAATTTTTAACTTCTAAAATTTCTTTTGAAAAAGGCGATTTGGCTTATCCGAATCCCACCCGCTACACAAAGCCAGTTTTGATGTTAATAGATGAACTGTCTGGCTCTGGCGGCGATGCCTTTCCATCATTAATGGGAGGCTACAAGCGCGCTGTCCTTTTAGGAACTCGCACTATGGGCGCTGGCGGTCACGTGACCGAAGGCACACCTCTTAATTTTTCGCAGATGAAAATTAATATGACACGATCACTTTTTTATCGGCCTGATGGTGTCGAAGTTGAAAACAATGGAGCTGTGCCAAATATTCCATACGAGATCACGCCCGAGGACTTTAACCAGCACTATGTTCCTTATCGTGAATTCTACACTCAAAAGCTTTTAGATCTGATCTAAAAGCTTTTTCATTTATCATTTCGGACGAGCAGAACATCCCAGATGCTAAACATATTTGTTGGGAATCGCTTTTCGATTTTAAGCTTTGAAACTTTTAACAGCTCCTGCAAAGTGAAATCGGATTTAAATCCGATATACTTTGCATAGGGTGCCATCAGTTCCGAGACTTTTCCGATCGGCCGTTTTGGGTCGTGAAAGTAATTAACAATCACGATTCGACCGCCGGGTTTACAAACTCTTCGCATCTCCTGCGCAAACTTCGCAGGATGGGATACAACTGTCACAATATGCATGGCCATCACGACATCAAAACTATTGTCTGCAAAGGTCATTTTTTCAGCATTCATGATCTGTAAGCTTTTGATATTAGTTAGCTGATTTTCTGCAACCAAACGTTGGGCTTTGGCCAGCATGGGTTGCGAAAGGTCGATTCCGCAGACTTCCACTCCAAGTGGATAATGAGGCAAAGACAGCCCTGTTCCGACGCCAACCTCGAGGACTTTTTCGCCATCCTTAATTTGAGCTACATCAATGGCTTTCACTCGCCCTGGGTTAAGGAATTTTCCGAAGTAAACATTATAGAACTTAGCATAGCGATGGTAAACTTCGTGGATATCTTTATCTCTCATGGCTGAGATCTAAGCCGACACATGCTCGGAAAACAAGAAATATTTACTTTAAGTTCCTCCCCAAATAGTTCTACCAAGCCTCTGTTGCTTTTAGAGTCGTAATGCAATTTTTTCTCGAATCGGGTCTTTACATCTTTCAAGATGTAATTTAGGTTTACATCTTGAAAGATGTAAAGAGGACTTTGAGATGGAATTAAGAATCCAACAGATTCGCAAACAACGGGGCATTACCCAGGCTGAATTGGCTCGGGAATGCGATACCACCCAGCAGCAGATTGCTAAAATTGAATCTGGCTTAGTCGACTTGAAAATTTCCACTCTTCGGCGAATTGCAAAAGCCCTTAGTTGCCAATTGCCTGAACTTTTTTATACTCGGAAGCAGTTTTTTACTGATGTTACAAGTGTTGTTAAATCTCAGAAAATAAATATTGGAGTCACGCCGATCATAAAATTGAATCGTTTATGCTTTGATGTCGCACAGATTCCACTTCTACATCCCTACTGGGAGCAAATCTCTGTAAAAAATAACAAACTCTGCTTTCAGGAGGAAGAATGAAGCTCCCTTACATTTGTTTTCGTGATTCAGTTCTTTTTCCAAAAACCTCAGGCAATATTTTTGTCGATCGAAAGCCATCTCTTCACGCTCTGCTCTTGGCAGAAACACAATTTAATAAACAACTTGTTATTGTCACTCAGAAAAAAACAGAAAAGGACCATCCTGCTACAAAGGCTGACCTTTTTAGTACAGGAACGCTAGCTCGGATGTCTGGCCTTATTCGATTACAAGATGGCTCTGTGCAAGTGTGCTTTGAGGGTCTTAAAAAGTTTAAGATCGAAAAATTCGATTTTACGGAAACTTTCCTGGTCACCGGTCAAGTTGTCCAAAGCAAAACAAAAACTCCTCAAATGATGGCACTCTCCGAAAAAATGGCGCTGATTGATCTTTTCGTAAAGGCCAAATCTTATGTGGTGTTTGATGAGGACCTTCGCTGGCTTCAGGATTGGCTCCTTCTAAAAAATGAATCTCAGTTCGCTGATGCCATTCAAGCTCGCTTAAAATACACAAATACTTTCGGGCCAAAAACTCGGCCTTGGGAAAAAAAGTCTTTAAAAGAAACGAAGATCATCAATCAAAAAATTTATCTGATGCAAATGATCTTAGAAGCTAGCAACCCCGCAGCTCGACTTGAAAAAATAAGAACTTACTTACTTAGTGAAATTAACACCGGTCTTTTAAAAGGCTAACTAAAAGGGGTTTATATGCCAAAGATTTTTTTAACTCAGTTCCCTTGCGATCAAGAATTCCTCCAAGGACTTACAAAACTTTGTCCAGAAATTGATGCCTATTCTTTCTATTCCTTTTTGTCTTTAAGGCAAGTTACAAGTGATTTAGAAAACTCGATGGAATCCTACTTTTCAAATTACGGTTTATCAACGGGCCGCTTTATGCTGCTGCTTTTGTTGTCCTCAACCCCCGAGGGAATGATGCCCTCTGAACTGGCTCAGCAATGCGGAGTCACCCAGGCCACAATTTCTGGACTTTTACAAAGCTTAGAAAAAGCTGAATTTATCACGCGCCAAATGCACACTCACGATCGCCGTGCCTGCATGATTTTAATTTCTGACAAGGGACGTGAAATTATTAATAAAATACGACCCGAGTTTTTTAATTGTTTAAATGGCATCATGGGGCAATTTTCATCCGAAGAAAACCAAAAGATGGTTGATTGGTTAGGACGCTTTAACAAAGGCTTAAAATCGGTTGTCGACTTAAAGGCCGCACGCAAAGAGCTACCGGCGACAGAGCCATTCCTTCGCCCCATCAGACCTATGATTGGTTAACAGCTGAACTAACCTGCGATCCGCAAATGAGTCTTTTGCAATTCCTGCGCAAAAGCTGGAATCATATTAAGAAGAACTGAAATGTTTTTTTCTTCAAAGTATTGAAGACCCTCTGGAGTTTCTGAGAGGCTTCGTAAGACTTCAAAACTTAAAAAAAGATCTTTTAACTTTTGGTTGATTTGATTTTTTTCCGTCGCAGACCAAGAGTTGCTTTCATTATAAATCACAGCAATCGAATAGGAACCAACGGAATGCAAATTATAACCTGGGTTGACCGCCAGTTCCTGTGAAATCTCTTTCACAAAGCTAACGATGGTAGCAATGCCACGAGATTGAAGCTCTGAGTAATAAGGTAAAAGATCCAACAAATAAGCTTTCTTTGCATCCAGATTGGCAGGCGCTTGATTCATTTGGGGAATATGTTTTTCCAGCAGTGACGTGCCAAAATAGGAAATTTTCTTCGCTGCGACTTTTTTCGTATAGTGCAGGCCAAAAAGAACAAAACTCATAAGGCACGCATTATTCAGTGTTAAAATAAGGGCAGCCGACCAGCTCGACGTTTGAAATAAATTGTAGGCCGTTAAATCTCCAAAGAGGACCATAAACCCAACAATACCTAAAACTTGTATTTTACTAAATCCCATTTTTTGCAAAGTGTGATGAATATGATCTTTATCGCCTGAAAAGATGGGGCGCTTATTTATTTTTCTTCGCAGCATTGCAAGGACTGTATCCGTTAATGGGAAAGCCACCAAATAAAGGGCTCCTAGGATTGTGGGTACACCTAAACTTGCCGATTCCAAAGGTAAAGACAACGTTAACGTCGCCATACAAAAACCTAAAAAGGTACTGCCACTTTCACCCAAATAAATTTTTGCCGGTGGGAAGTTAAAGACTAAAAACCCTAATGTTGCGCCGACAAGAATTGCGGCTACTGGCATTAACGTTGGAAAACTAACACCGATCAGAATAAAACCTAGCAGACCCACGATCGAAGACTGTCCATCTGCACCGTCAATCAGATTAAACGCATTACAAAGTCCGACGATCCAAAGAGTGCTTACCACAAGACTGCCAAGCTGCGGGAGTCCTGCACTTGTTAGAAGATTCGGACCGTGATGCAAGTACAACCATGCTCCTGCTGCCAGAAACTGGGCAATAAATTTTGTGGCTGCTTTTATTTCGTGGCGATCATCGAGCAGGCCTACAATAATAAGAATGCTTGCAGGTAAAAGAATTCCCAAGACTTGCGCTTGCGGCCAAATAATATAGCCCACGCTCATGGCTAAATAAAGGCTAAGACCGCCCCATAAGGCGATTTCACCTTTTTGTTGCCGACGATAATCTTTCTTTGGTTTGATATTAAATTTCAAGGCCATTTTGTAGACTACAAAAGTCAAAACGACAGAAATTAAAAACAACGCAAAAACAGTCACAAAGTGCATAACTTCTTATCGATATAATAAGCCACTTACTGAGCCCAATTTTGCATTTTCGAAGTAGGATTTTACAACTCTGGTCCGAGGCCAATGTCCGTGGTTTGGTGTGTTCAATTAAGATCGACTTAATCTGAGACACACCAGGATCAAAGTCAGATCACAGAATAGATCTTCTAATTTTAATTCGATTCTAAGGCCTGGATTGTCTAAATCTTGAACAAAATATTTAACTTTAAAAAGGGGCCTACAGCTTAAACTTTTATGGTTCCACCAAACTGATAGAATAGTGGAGGTATGAAGTTATTGTTAATTTCACTTATATTTTTAACAGGTTGTGCTGGCCCCACCACCCCGTTCGGAGGTTTGGACTTCTGGACCGGTGATGGACATTTTTTCAATGCGTTTGCTGAAGTGCCCGCACTCAATTTAGAGATCAGTCCAGGCCGCCAGGTTCTTCATAAAAGCTCATCTATAAAAATCGAGTATACGCCCACAGGCACCAGCAAAGACGACGTTAAAATAAATGTCATCTACAATCACCGAGATGTTACAAAAGCCTTCGAGCGCCGTGCTCTTGCCAGTGAACAAGAGGGAAAACAAATCATATATATCTACCCGAACCTAAGACTTCTCCCTGATCGGCGACATGAGATTGATATCTTTATTAAAAAAGGTGGGCAAATTGTCAGTCAACGAAAGTACCTCCCACCCAACTGCTCCATGGAAACTCCGCGGAGCATAGCTTCAATTGCACCGTTTAAGCCTGAAAGAAATTATCTTGGGACAATTACTCATTTGGCTCGTGAACATAAAATGAATCCGTCTTTTTTAGCTGGCCTCATCGCGCAGGAATCGGGTTTCGATTCTGAATTGGTCAGCCGTTCAAAAGCTTTGGGTCTTACACAAGTGACTTCAGTTGCTGATGATGAACTAAAAAAGTTAAGACCTGAGTGGAATCGAGATGCTCGTATTGAAACGTTGGATTCAAAAGAAGTGGCTTTCCTTATTCGTGAGAAAAAGATCGGCGCAAAGCAAGACTGGCGTTTGGATCCCGAGCTTGCCATCGAGGGCGGAGCGCTTTACTTGAACTATTTGCGCGAATACTGGAACTCTGTCGAAAATAAAACTCTTTTACGCGCTCATCCCAACGTGACTTATTCTGAAGTTATTTTAGCGAGTTATAATTCTGGCGCTAGTCGAGTGAAAAACCGAATTCAAAAACATGGAGATGATTGGCTTGATGATGAGGATTTAAAAGAAGCCTTTAAATACGTTAATAAAGTCGAAAGTTATTGTTACCATTTTTCAACGGAGGATCGATGAATCGCCGCCCCCTTGCTCTGACATTTTTTTCAATCGCTTTGATCCTTGTTGCCGTTAGCATTCCCGTTCAAGCTGGTTTACTTCAAGGATTTTCACAGCTGCTCCAAACAATAACATGGTTAAATATTCTTGTGATGGCCGCCTGCCTGATGACAGCATGGTCTGCGTTAAGAGCTCATTGGAGTCTGCGCATCTTACTCCCTGCAACCGTGGCGACAGTCCTTTTTAATAATTGGTGGGTTGGGCATGTGGCCCTTGATTTTAGTATGGCTCAAGCAAGCTTTGCTAGTTTTGGGTTTATTGCGATTTCTGGATTTCTAACAGAAAAGAAAACTTTAAGTGTTCTCAAAAATCCGAAACTAAAGTGGTGGGATCGCGCGCCTAGAAATCAGCTTGAAGTGCCGGTGGCCCTATCGCCATGGTTAAGAGGTGCCACACTTCACAAGACGTCCTTTGATCTTTCAGAGACGGGGCTTTTCGTTCAAGGCTTGAATAGCGAAGAATTTGTTTCCCTTAAGTTAGGTGAACGTTTTGAAATCAAATTACATCTAGAAGGCCATGGAGAGATCCACTGCACAGCAAAGCTTGTTCGAAAAACCCAAGGCGCTGGAGTTTATCCAGCCGGCGTTGGACTAATTTTCGAGGGCCTAAGCCCTCTTGAAAAACAAAATCTTAAGAGGGTCAGCTCTTTACCCCCAGAAGTATCAAGCCTTCAGGATCATTAAACGCACTCTCTTAATTTGCGAACAATCTCTAAGGCTTTTGCCCGATCAACACCTTTGACCACCATAATAGCCTCGACAAAAGCAGCTTCCGCTGATTTTCCTTGAACAGATGACCTTGTCGCTGGACCTGAGCTTGCTGTCAGAAGCTCACTCTGTTTTTCAATGATCAAAGTATAAGAATCTCGTTCTGCTTTGCTGAATCGGGTCAGGATGGACTCAGGTAAACTCTCAAGTTTCACTAAAGCTTCAGTCACTTCCATCATTTCATTAGAAGATTTATCAAGACCCACTTTGGCGGAGTTAACAATGACTTTAGCAGAAGCTTGGGCTGCCTTTTGTAAAGAGTCACCTTCGACAGCATCAGTTTCACTGATTTTTGCGGCCATTTTTGTGGCCGCCACAATCACTGCTAGGTTTTCTAAACGCTGAGTCTTCTTTGACGTGTCTTTATTAAGGGCTACGGTCAACGCCGCGCTGTCGATTTTAAGAAGAGAGTTATTAACTAATTTATCTTGTGCTATTTTTATCTGAGCACTGCTAAGCCCTGCCGCCGAGGTTTGGCCATGAAAAACACTTTCCTTAACTGTTTTTGAATAATCAGGCATCATATCTACGGCTCTAGTGCCACCAGCAAAAGCTGTTGAAAATGAAATCGTCATTGTCACTGCTACCATTCCTAAAACCAGCTTTGCTTTCATGTAAACTCCTTTTGATGATTAAAATTTATTTCTTGTTAAAGTTATTATCAAATTCCCGCAAGTTGTCTTCTAACCCGCACCCTGTTTAACTTAAGGGCTTTTTTCACCAGCAACTTACAATTTTGCAAACTTCGTACCATATTACCTATTGATTGGGTGCTGACGCGCTTACCTGATCCCAACTGACCGTATTTGCCATCGCACCATAATTCACAATTTCCAAAGCTAGGTCTTGTATTTTTTCAAGGCAAGACTGTGCAAGATCCTTCTGTCCTTGAGTCAATGATACAAAGGCTTTCGGCATTTCAGAAATTTCATCAGTGACAAGCTTTAGCTGTCCTGTCAGCTCCGAATTTTTTAGAGTGGAAACAATTATCTTTTCGCCTTTAACTTCAGAAATCCGCACTTTTTCACGAAGTATCTGACTTAGGCGGGCCACTTGATTTTCAATTGAAACCAGCCTTGGGTCCGTCGGACGCCAAGTTGATAGATGGTCAATATGAAGCTGAACTTTCGCAGACGGTGTTAAAAGATCCTGCAAAATCAGAAGATAAATTTTTTGTTCTTGCCCCAAAGCTTTCAGCGTCCCGTTAGCAAAAGGACTTATATTAAGTCGATCCTGATCTGTTCTAAAAATTCCCTCGACCAGTTTGATAACAATTTTCTGGTAAGAATTTTGAAAAACTTCAAAAGCATTTTTCATCTGTGTTTCTGTTTTAGCCTCCCACCAGACTGGAAAATTAGACATTTTTTGATTGCCGACAATCGAAGAACGGGCTTCATGAATTAAATAGTTTGGAAACCCTTGGTAACTTTTCCCGCCCACTTTGATTTCAGCGTTGTAGATTGTGTTATTCGATGGAGTTTCGAAAGGACTTTTACAGAAAGGGAAAGAGTCACCGCCATTTTTTATTTGCGGTGGCAAAAAGACTGAGGGAAATCCCATTTTAGTGTTAATAGCACTGGCTCCTTTTTGATCCAGATCAGGACCACAAATCATCTGCATCATTAAAAACTCAGTGATATGTTCGGTCGTATAAGTACCAACATTTCTTTTATACGAAGTTTCTTTAACAGTTTGGAAATTTGTTGGCGATTGTAAATAGGTCAGGTTAAAGCTCTGACCAG
>JAYWDA010000167.1:0-4449 GCA_043780105.1 Pseudobdellovibrionaceae bacterium
TCAGGACTGACAATGTCTGCAGAAATCACGACAACGTGTGTTCGACTGGTACGAGGATCAGCTTTTATTTTTGAAAAAAAATTAATTCCATTTTGCTCGATCTGGCTAGATTCAACTAAAATTAAATCTGGCCCCTTCGATTGGTGAAGTCCCGATTCGAATGTAGGTGCTTTTATAAACTGGTAATTTGATTCAGCTAAAATCGAAGCAACTGATTTCAATTCTAATTCAAAGTTGCCTATCAGAAAAATTAAAGGGTCAGAATTTAAATTCTTGATGTCTGTTATCATCTGTCCACTGCCTTGACTTTAAAGTACGAATTATATCCAACTGGGCCAACTAAGAAAAACCGTCAGACCGGGTTTTAATTTTTAAGTGGTATGACGCATATAAGAAAATCGGTTAACAATCTTATGAGTGTGTACCAACTAGCAGATAGAAATTGAGTATTCAATCACGGACACACAACTTCACAATTCTTCACAAATGAAAGGTTAGATCGATCAGACTCCTGCTCAGCAAAGGAAGCAGCAAAAATCTGAGTCGAATTGTTCTTCTTTTTTAACAGGATCTGAATCGATTTGTAACAACCGCTGCGAAATCCGATCATCTACAATCGCAGACTTAAAGGGCTCTGCACTCCCTCGCTAGTAACGAGTCCAGAATGTCCACCGAGCGGAGGTGATAATTCCCAACTTATATTTCACCGGCTGATAGATAGTTCCATAATATACCTTAGCAATAAAGTGCACCGGCATGTGCCATGGCCAAACCATTGCATAGCTTAGAAGCGAGCTCTATTGTATCTTTATCGCCGATTCGACCATTAGACTCGGAGGCTTATGTCTACCTTTATTTCCGAAATTTCAGTTGCACCCACTTGGTTATGGATTTCATTTTCCGTCGGTATCATCGTTCTTCTCGGGGTTGATCTGAGTCTGTTCGGTCGAGGCGATCATAAGGTTTCACGGAAGGCTGCTTTACTTGAAAGCGGTCTTTGGGTGACCATCTCATTGATTTTCACGGCCTGGTTCTGGAACACTTACGGTCAAGATCTTGGACTCGAGTTCCTCACTGGGTACTTGGTTGAAAAAAGCCTGAGTATAGATAATCTTTTTATTATTCTTCTGATTTTCAAATCGTTTCAAATCCCGGACAAATACCAACATCGGGTGCTTTTTTACGGAGTGCTTGGTGCTGTGGTCTTTAGAACACTTTTTATAATTTTGGGTGCACAACTTCTCAACGCATTACATTGGGTGCTTTATATTTTCGGTTTTATCCTCCTTGCAACTGCGGTCAAATTCTTGCGCGAATCAGACACCGAAGTTTCGGCTGAAGAAAGTTGGTCGATACGCACTCTGAAGCGATTTATTCCAACAACCAGTAAAATCAATGGTAATTATTTTTTTGCAGTTGAGGACGGCGTAAAAAAGGCGACTCCACTATTTCTTGCTTTGTTTGTCATAGAAATTACAGATTTAGTTTTTGCAGTTGATTCAATCCCAGCAGTTTTTGCGATCACAAAAGATGCTTTTGTTGCGTTCGGTTCAAATATTCTGGCTATTTTAGGTCTTCGCGCCCTTTACTTTGTACTGGCTGATTGGGTCGCAAAGCTTCGTTACCTTAAACCGGGCCTTGCTGCCGTGCTTGGATTTATTGGCGTAAAAATGCTGATCGTCGATTTTTTCAAAATTCCAAGCTGGGTTTCGTTGCTAGTAATTGTATCGATTTTAACGACTGCGGCACTAAGCTCTTGGTACGTTTCGCGAGTAGAATCAAATAGGGCTCGGAAGAATTAAGGTCGGATAGGAGGAGAAGTTGAAATTAAGAACGATTTTTTTATTTAATAACTTTCTACTTGGCGTGGTGACTTTAGTGGCCGCCGGCGCCTTAATTTTAATTATCTCTTTTCTGCACCAAACAGCCGTCATCTCGGAGAGAAGCTTAGAAAGCTTAAGAGTCACCGAAGAATTTAAAGTCAGTTTGTTAGCACATAACCGTTTTTCACTTTTGCAAACGGCTTATCCTTCCCTTGATTACTCGACAAAACTTTTGGAAGCTGAAGCCGCGACGAAGCGATGGCTCATTCAAATTCGTAATTTCATCGATAACGACCAGGAGAAGGAGCTTTTCGAGCGAGTGAAAGCTTCAACGCAAATGTATTTAGTTTCCACTTTAAGAAATGGTCAGCTGCAAAATCCGCAAGTTAAAGATCATATTCGCGCGGTCGCTGAACTGGACATTGCTTATGAAGCCATTAAAGAGCTGATTGAACTTAAGGTTCAGCAGGCCCAAGTTCTTAATACTCAGATTCAGAAATTTGACACGACTTCAGATGTCGTGGGTTTGGTTGCCTTTCTCATTGTTGCCTTCGGAATCAGCACATTGGTTTGGACATTTCGCTCAAAATTTTATTTGCCGGTTCTTTCCTTACGTGCGCAAATCGTTCGCTTCGGAAAAGGTGATTTTTCAGCCCGGGTGGAAAATAAAGGCGTCGTGGAGTTAAAAGAAATAGCAAGTGCGTTTAATGATTTAGCTAACAATCTATCGGTTGCCCGGAAAACGCAGCTGCGATTCTTGGCATCAATTGCCCACGATATAAAAAATCCGCTGGGCGCCATAAAAATGGCAGCTCAGCTTCTAGGAGATGACCCTTCACCTGATTCAAACGAAATCAAGCCAGTGGTGGATATTATAATTAGGCAAACTGACCATCTTGAACGTTTAGTGACAGACCTTTTAGATATCACTCGATTGGAAGCAGGTCAGATAGAATTGAAACTTTCAATATGTGATCTGCGAGACCTTGCGAAACATGCGGTAAAGCTTTATGAATCAGTTTCTAAAATTCACCATTTACGACTTGTTACATCCGCAAACCCGCTGCTTTGGAAATGTGATTCGACGCGTGTTAGTCAAGTCCTTAACAATATGCTTAGCAATGCCATTAAGTATTCGCCTCAAGGGGGCGAAGTGTTGGTTACGGTCACCACCAAAAATGATTTTGCAATCATTGAAGTGAAGGATCAGGGCCTTGGAGTCGAACCGAAAGATTACGAACGAATTTTTGAACCATTTCGTAGAGCTGACGCAACGAGGGATACGATTCCAGGCGTCGGTCTTGGTTTGTCCTTCGCACGCAGAATTGCTCAAGCCCACGGCGGAAATGTCGAAGTTCAAAGTCAGGCAAATTCGGGATCAACTTTTACATTTACGATGGCACTTCCTGAAAAATCCTATGGTCACAACAGCCCAGACGCAGCAACAGGCCACATTTTAAAGGGTGAAGTAAATAATGAACCCTTCAGTTAAGGGTGCGTGACAACCGACCTACGAAATTAGTTTAGTGCCACTTGCAGTCAATGGCGTGTCAGCTTCAATAAAAATAGAATTAAATTTTCAAATTTGGCCCTAATTAGCTCGACATAGAGGTGGCCCGGACTAGGTTGCAGACATGTGCAAAAGTGTTTACCCAATCCGAAGGGCATCGATCGGATTCAGAGCTACAAATAAAATTTAGCAAACTTTAGTGACCTGAACCTCCGGTTGTACCTGATCCAGTATTAGAGCCTGAGGTTGAACCAGAAGAGTTCGAAGATCCTTTTTTCTTTTTATTTTGATTTTCTTTTGATTCCGACATGCCGCTACCGGTCGTTGAACCTGAGCCATAGTTGGAATCCGAACCCGTTGAGCCAGTCGTTCCGCTTGTCCCTGAAGTTTTCATATCAGTATTCCCAGCAGGCTTATTATATCGTGTGCATGCCACTGTCATTGTCCCCAGCGCTAGCATCACCGTCATTAGTTTCAAACTATTTTTAGTTGTCATATATTTCTCCTTTGGATTTATTTGTGTTTGTTTGTGTGTTATGAATTTACGCTCGCATCGGGCTGCACTTTTCCACGCAAAAGCTTTGTTCCCGAAGTTGACCTCATGCTGACTCCTTTGTTTTAAATAAGTCATTATTTACTTAAGGGATGACTTAGCAACATAAGTGCCAGGGTAAAAAACCCCAGGGCATTGACTGTAAATCGACAGAAAGATTTGTGGAGGGACAATTCTTTTTTTAAATAAAGGAGGTTGGGCTTAGTACGAGTGCGTCTTTAAGAACCCCAATGGGTCTTTTTCAAAATCAAAATAATTTTCAAGAGTAATCGTAACTGACTTAGCATTCTGAAATTTTTCTTTAAACTTCAGCAGCCCTTTCGAGCTTTTTTTTCTTCCGCTTTTAACTTCGATCGCATAAATTCGTCGACCCACCCTAAGGACGTAATCGACTTCGTCACTACCTTCTCGCCAGTAGTAAAGACTTTGATCTGTTCTATTCAGCTGCGCCCCAACAAGAAGCTCAAAAACTCGTCCCAATTCTTCAGGCTTATAATCATCTAATATATTTAAGTAATACAAACAAGGTGCCAACAACAAGATTTTAGGCGACGACGATTTTG
>JAYWDA010000168.1:0-4610 GCA_043780105.1 Pseudobdellovibrionaceae bacterium
GTGATATTGAGCTGAATAATGCAGCAGACCCCTATCTGGATAAAAAACTTCATCAAGAATTTAATGCCTGTTTTAAAAGGCCTGTCGCCTAGGCTACTACTGCATAAAGTCGAAGCCAGATTTAAATCCCAGAAATAAACCCCCAAAAAAGGCGATGGATAAGACTGAAATGATATAACTAATCAGGATCATCACCCCGTCTTCCTCTAATTCACCAATTACCATGACCGCGATGGCGAGAGCTGGAACCTTATTTGAAAATGGAATGGGAATTGGGAGGGCTAAGAGTAAAGCTTGAACACAAATGACCAACACGTTGAAAGCTTTAAAGAAACGAGATCTAAAGAAGAAACTCCATCGGACTTTTAAAAACTTTTCTAAAAAATTCCAGATTTTTTCGGCGCCCTTTAAAATGCTGAACATTAATTTCTGAGAAATAAACTTCTCATTGTAGCTGTGCGGAAGCTTTACCGGCTTTCCAAAATAATTTAAAAATGCCAGAACAACAATGAGGACGGCAAACAAGGTTGAAAGTCCCGGCAGAGGTATAGGCTGCAAAAACGGCAGCGTTAAAAATAAAATGAGGATCAGGTGACTGGTGTCTCCTAAAGCGTTGAAAATATCCTTAATTTGTAAGGGTTTTTCTTGAGCTTGACCCTCTAACAATTGAAGTGTCTTTAAAAAATGACTTTTCATCGGTGACCTAACCTTGAGGGTTAAGGTTAAAAAAACGACGTTTTTTTAAGACCATCGTTTTTTATTTTCAAAAAATTAAGACGGACTAAATCTTTGCAATCAACTGCGCAATCAATAATGAAACAACGCTCATCACTTTGATCAAGATCGCAACACCAGGACCGGAAGTGTCCTTGAAGGGATCGCCCACCGTATCGCCGACAACAGCTGCCTTATGAGCCTCGCTGCCCTTTTTGTGACCTGGGAGTAAGCCTTTTTCGATATATTTTTTGGCATTGTCCCAAGCACCACCAGCATTGGCCATAAATAAAGACATCGTTGCACCAACGGCCATCGCTCCTGCTAACATACCGGCAAGGGATCCAGGTCCCAATAAAAATCCAACTGCGACGGGCGCTAAGATGGCAATCAAACCAGGAATAATCATTTCCCAAAGAGCGGCTTTGGTTGCGATATCGACAATCTTTGCAGGCTCTGGCTCGGCTTTACCTTCACGAAGACCTGGAATTTCGTCAAACTGCCGCTTGATCTCGACAACAATTCGTTGAGCGGCTTTTCCAACCGCCGTCATCGTTGTTGCGCCGACGAGGAAAGGCAGAATTGAACCTAATAAAATTCCAATCAGCACTTTGCTAGAGGTTAATTCTAAAGCTAGTTTTCCCATGCCTGCCGCTTCACGGTAGTGATTTACTTCCATATTAAAAGCTGAAAATAAAGCGACCACTGTCAGAATAGCAGAACCAATCGCAAAACCTTTTCCGATCGCAGCTGTTGTATTTCCAACCGCATCTAATTCATCGGTAATATCGCGAACATTTTTTCCAAGCCCTGACATTTCAGAAATTCCGCCCGCGTTATCAGCAATTGGTCCGTAGGCATCAACAGTCATCACAACTGCTGTTCCTGCGAGCATTCCCACGGCTGCTAATGCGACTCCATAAAGACCTAAAACCCGATCAGAAATATAAGCGGCGATCACAACAATTAACATCGGAATCGCAACGGATTCCATACCTACAGCCAAACCACGAATGACATTTGTTCCAGCACCTGTTAGCGCAGACTCAGCCACTAAGCGGATGGGGCGACTTGCAGTATAGTACTCAGTGATAAGACCGATCAGGCCTCCTCCGATCGCGCCCGCAGCTAGCGCAATAGTGACATTTTGGGAAACGCCCCAGTTACCAAGACCAAAATAACAAACAGCCGTTAAAATAATCGGCGGGATGATTAAAGCATTTCTTAACACAGCCGCTGGTTTTGCATTCGCAAAAAGTCTTGTGACTAAGATCACGACGATTGAAATCACCATGCCAAGGGCGGAAAGCATTAAAGGTAATACGACAGACATTCCCTTAGCTTGGCTAGCATCTCCGTTAGAAACTAAATTCACCAATTGATCTTGAGGAATTGCAAGACCAATCGCCATAGCTGCAACAATAGCTGCGACCATGGATTCATAGATATCAGCACCCATACCAGCCACGTCCCCAACGTTGTCACCAACGTTGTCGGCGATCACACCAGGATTTCTTGGATCATCTTCAGGAATTCCTTCTAATACTTTTCCAGCAATATCAGCGCCGACGTCAGCGGCTTTTGTGTAAATTCCGCCACCGATTCGCGCAAATAAAGCAATCGATGAAGCACCGACCGCAAACGAATGAAGCACAGTTCCGACAATATCAGTTCCTGCATAAATAAAATAAAGGACACCCAGCCCCACAAGGCCCAATCCTGCGACAGAAAATCCCATGACAGCTCCGCCATCCAGGGCAACAAGCAATGCTTTTGCTTTAGATCCTGTGCTTGCTGCTTGAGTGGTTCGAACGTTAGCGTAAGTCGCCGCCTTCATTCCAAAAAAACCGGCAAGGAGACTTAAGAACGCGCCCAACAGAAAAAAGATGGCCGATTCTGTTCCCAGGCTCAGATAAAGAGCGATTCCAACAATCACAGCATAAACAGCTAAAACTTTATACTCTCGTACCAAGAAAGCCATCGAGCCTTCGCGAATATACATCGCGATTCGATTCATTGTTTCGTTACCCTCTGGTTGAAGTTTTACGCGCCAGTAAAGAAGTAAAGCGATAACTAAGCCAATAGCGCCCGCATAAACAGGGGCCAATAAATAGGATTGAAACATGGTGTGGTCTCCTTGAGACCTTAGGAATTACGAGAACCTATGCTTAATGTCACTTGGCGACGCCCTAGGTCAATCACCGAGATCACTAAGCTCAAGCCATACTTCAACGGGATAGTGATCGGAGGATACGATGTGATCGTGAATAACTGCGTGATTCACACGAAATCCGCGAGTGAAAACATGATCTAATTTTAGGACTCTGGGGTCTTCGTCAATTTCTACAGGCTTAATTTCAAATTGTGCAAGAATTCTAAGCAAATGAAACCAGCGCTTAAAGTTCCAGGTGTTAAAATCGCCAGCGATAATGAGCGGTCCTTTATGATGTTGCACCATCTCTAAAAGCTCTTCGACAAAACGAACAAAGGCCGAAGTGGTGGTGAAATTCACGACGTGCGTGTTGATCACAAGAAGCTCGTGGTTTGTGAATTTATATTTAGAAGCTAACGTCACTTTAGGCGTTAGAAAAAAGAGCTCTCGCTCTTTGCCTCGAAGGAAATCAATAAACGAAGCTTGAAAACGTGAGCCCGTGGCAACACCTGTGCTATTTTTTCGATAGGAAAAACTAGTGGCCATTTTCCAATGATGATCTGGGCAATCGTTGAGCCAGACTTTGGGCATCCACCCATCATCCATGGCTTCTTGAAGAAGGATCAGATCTTTATCAGCAGTGAGGGTTAAAAAATCTTCGCGCCACTTTTCACGGTGCCGACCTTTATAGACATTCCAAGACAGCAGCTTTATCACAGCCGGAGTCCCGACAGATTTACCGCCACCCATTTCTTTTAAACTGTCAGGTCGTTTAGGAATTGAAAATGCCATGAATTAAGCGGTTCGCGCGAGACCTTTCTTTTGCTCGTATTCTGAAATCTTAGAATTAAGATAATTCTGCGCGCGGTATTTGGAAAGGTCTTGTGCTTCGCTTTTTCGAATATGCAGGTGTGTCACACCCATTTTTGCCAATCGGTCTTTTTGATTGCCATAAAACTTGGAACCTTTGGGCGTATAAAGAACGTACCTGTTATTGGCAGACAAATAAATGTAAAGACTAAATTCAACTTCCAGATCGCCGTGCAAGTCGTCGAGCTTAATGGCGCCCATTTCCGCCGCTGCGGATTGTCCTAACTCATTCTTGATGGGCGAGAATGGGAAAAATGCCATCGCCAGCTCATCGCCATTATGAATCGATTTTCTTAAAAAATCGGCGTATTCTAAAGCCCAACCTTCGAAATCAACTTCTTTGATTTTAATATTTAAACCTGCGTCCGTGACCTCTTCACCTTGTTCTTTTAAAAATTTTCCTCAGCGGTCTTTAATAAGGCTTATAAATTTTTGGTCAATATGACGGTTTTTTCCCATAGCGGCGACAAGGTAGCCAGAAAACCGTGCGGATTCAATCACGATACAAGCCACGTTACTTGAGGCTTGGAGTTTATTTTTAATTTGGCCATCGCCCTTGTTCACGGACTCGTTCAGCGCAATTTCGGCGCCCTGACTGATCAGTGATGCTCCGGACTGACCGTGCGCTTTTTTGTTTTTAATCTCAAGCACGTCAGCGGCTTGATCGCCGAAGTCAGCGGCCTTGTTAAACTCCACTTCGCTAGCGACCACGGATGGTTTTTTGGATTTTGATTCAAAATCTAGAACCGGAGCTTCTGTTTGCTTCAAGGCTCCAGATTCGTCGAATAAATCTTCTTCGTGATATTCAGGGACGAAGCCCTTTTTCGAGGATTTGGCTTCGACTTTTTGATTTTGATTTTTTCGTTCTTTCGAT
>JAYWDA010000169.1:0-7387 GCA_043780105.1 Pseudobdellovibrionaceae bacterium
ACTACTTCTTCTTTTTTAATAATTTCATTTTTAGAAAATGAAATTTGAGCTTTTTCATTCCTAAGATATACTTTGGCGGAACCAAAGCCCACTAAAAAACAAAAAAATCCAAAAGATAAAACAAAAATTATTTTTTGAACAATATGACCACTAAAAAAAAGACGTTCTAGGAATTCAGCCTGTGAAACTTTCAGATTTTTGAAATTATTTTTATCCAGTGTCATGTTCTAACTATCGGCACTTTAATATTTTTCTTGAATTGAGATAGCTTAGCCAACGCCCCAATAAAAATCCAGACTATGGTCGATTCGGGCTGGTACAAAAATCCTTCAGATCCCATATGGCCCGCAAAAGACGCTAAAAGGGCTCCAATCGCCCCTGCTTGGAAAAAAATCATCGACCGGGATAAGGGCGCAAATGAAAATAATCCCTTCAGACCCTGGTAAAAAGTCATTATTAAAAAAATCATGTAAATCAGCAGTCCTGGTATTCCAATTTCAACCAGCAAAGCCTTATACAAATTATCTGCAAAAGACCAACTAAGTCCGTACTGCAAATCACTTTGAATTAATTCTTTAAAGGGTTCTGCGGCTGCACCAACTCGCGATAGCCCTATTCCCAAAGGCGCTTCACTAACAATCTGGACAACAGAGTCATACGAACCATGTGATCGCTGCTCCCAGACCTTCGAAATTTGCCCCAGTGCAAGCAACCTTTTTTCAGCCATCTGAAATCTTGAGTCGTCAAATTTAACAACAAGGCTGACTCCAACTGATAACACCACAAGGAAAATAAATGAAAACATAACTTCGCGAATATTTTTTGCAAATAAAATTAAAAACATTACTGCGCAACCTAATAAGGCTTTCAAGAGCGCCGCTCGTACTTGCGAAATAAACAGGATGTAGCTAACTGCCATCAATAAAAGTCCGCCCCAGGCAACAGCCCAGCGTGGACTTTTTTTAAGTAAAAAACTTAAAGCCACTGGCGTAAGTAGAAAAATTAATGTACTTCCGCCTCCGGCGACATTCGAAGTCCCAAAAGGGCGAAAATAAGCGCCCTTAAATCGTACACCCATCGCTTGATGATAATAAGGTGACCATTGCGCAAGGCCGGCCTCACCGACACTAAACTGATAAGCAGATGTCACGACTTCGACCAACACAAGAAATAAGGCCATCCAGCAAATAAGATCTAGATCCTCTGATCTTTCAGTCGCGGTGTAGGAAATAAAATAAAGGAATAGCGCCGAGATATAAACTTTATAGGCAGCAAGACTGGCTAAAAGGCCCAGGGCGTGAGGATTCAAAAATTCAACCAGAATCCAGCCCACGTGCAAAAAGAAAAGCAGTACAAAGGGAGCCTCTAAAATTTTTCGTCCCGAAGAATCCTTTAGACGAATCTGAATTGATCGCATAAGAAGACAAATAATCAACAAATCAATGGCTAGACGAAGAACCGTATCATACTGGGTGAATAGCTTAAACGCACCCTCAACACTCAAATAAGCCATAACAATGCAAAGTCCGTTGATCAGTGTGGACCTAAAAATTAAGACAACACCTAAAATAAATGGCAGATAGAAAAAAGCTGTCGCGTGCACCCATGGCGACAGACCAAAAACCAACAAACAAAATGCAAGATAATAAAAAGGTCCGGGAATTCTTGCTGACATACATTTCAGTCTGCCACAAAGCCTTTGATTAACCAGACTAGTTTTTGCAGCTCTCAGAGCCTAAGATTTCAGTATGCAAAGAATTTTATTTCTACATGTTTCGGCCATTCTAGGAGGATCTGAACGTTCCTTTTTGGATCTGGTAGAAAAGGCAACTCCACAACAAAGACAAAATTTTTTAGTTGTTCTTCCTAATACAGGGCCACTTCAGCAAGCTTTGCTTGAAAAGGCTCCCGAACTGGCAGTTGTCCACATTCCCCTCCCCATGTTTTTTTCTAAAGGAACGCGCAAATTACCATTCTGGACCCTCTTTGCTGCGGGCCTAAGCCTGCCTTTTTTATTTTTTTATCTTTTGAAAATTCTAAGGGTGATCAAAAGCTTTTCACCCGATGTTCTATATACAAATGGTTTGAAGTGCCATCTTTTAAGCTTGGTCATAAAAAAGCGATTTCCTGTCAGGACCGTTTGGCATATGCAGGATTTTTTTCCGCAATTAATCTATGTTAACGTATACTTAAAATTAATCGGTACTGAGCCAGAAATGATTATCTGTAATTCAAAGAATGTTCAGGATGAACTTAAGAAAACCATTCCCTCATTTTGGAAAACATATCTGACGACTGTGCACAACTCTGTTGATATTCAACAATTTTTTCCACGCACGCCATCGAAGTCTGAATCACTTATCATTAGCATGGTAGCAATGATCACACCCTGGAAAGGGCAAGATATCTTTATTGAAGCGGTTGGCGAACTTCATCGTTTAAATCCTAATTTAAATTTTCAATGCCAAATTATCGGTGATGAGGCTTATCAAACTTTTGGCGAAGGTGGTTACAAAGAAAAATTGATGGCTCGGGTTAAAGCCCTGGGACTTAACCACAAAATTCAATTTTTAGGTTTGATCAAAGATGTTGAAGAAATTTATCGAAATTCCGATATTGTCGTTCATTGCTCAAAAAATCCCGAACCTTTTGGCCGTGTTATTATTGAAGCCATGTCGTCTGAATGTGCTGTCATAGCAACTCAAGGCGGCGGAGTTAGTGAAATCATTACACATAATATTGATGGGCTTTTAGTGCCACCCAGTGCGCCTTCTGAATTAAGAAAAGCATTAGAAAATCTTTGCGCGGACAATGACTTACGATACCGCATTTCAAAAGCGGCCAGGATAACAGTTGAAAAGAATTTTTCAGCCGATCAGTTTTCGAAATCGATTTTCTACAACTTAGAAAAGCAAAGTCACTCATGATTCAAGTTGGGCTGTTTCTTCCCTTTAAGTCAGATCACTGGCACAGCATCGAAAGATTTGCAGGATTAATTCAAACAAAAACTCCTACCATAAATTCAAATATCCAAATTCAGCTGATCAGACCTGATCCTTTGTGGGAAAACTGGGGTGCAAGCATTGCTCGCAGGGGAATTTACACTTTGTCAGCAGCTTTTGAAAAGTTTGACGTCTACCACATTGCTGATCAGTCTTACTCGCACATACTTCAATTTCTTCCCCGTAAAAAAGCACTAATCACATGCCATGATCTAGAATTTTGGAGAAAACGCGACTCAAAAAACATGTGGATTCGAAGTTGGATGGCCACGTCTTTACTGAATGCTGGCCACATTTCAACCCCCACCCAGATTATTCAAACTGAATTGGGTGTTCTTGCGCGTGAAATGCAATTAAATTTACCTGCTTCAACAGTGATTCCTAATTCTTGTGGCGACGAGTTTCAAAAGTCTGTTGAAACCGATCATCTGCTAGCCAAATGGAATCCGGAAAAGCGTCCGTTGCTTTTAAATCTTGCCAATACTGCGTGGCCACGGAAAAATTTTTTGTTCCTTATCGATCTGTTAAAAGAATTAAAATCTCAAATCCCGAATATCTTGCTGATTCAAGTTGGGCCTCAGTGGTCCGTCGACCATAAAAATAAAATTGCCCAACATGGTTTAGGTTCTCATATTAAGCACTTTGAAAATCTATCTGCTAGCGATGTTGTCGAGCTCTATCAGGCCGCAGATTTGTACCTGCATCCTAGCACTTACGAAGGATTTGGCTATCCCTTGCTAGAAACTGTGGCATGTCATACACCATTTTTAGCTTCAAAAATTGATGTTTTTTCTGAGCTTTTGCCAGATCATAGGGGACTGATAAATTTGGATCTTTCCACCTGGACTGGGAACATTAAAAATCTTTTATCGGATGCTAAATTACGAAATGACCTATTGGTCGAACAAACTCAAATTTTGTCAGGCTTCTCGTGGAAGAATCAAATCCAATCCTATGTGAAAATATATGAAACCCTTGCAAAAAATTAAAGTCGCTTTCAATGGTAGCTGTCTTGATTCCGGCCAAGTTGGAGGGTGGTCAAGATATACGTCTGAACTGATTAATCACTTGAAAAAATATTATGCTGATAAGCTGGATATCTTTGTATTTCAAAACACCACCCAACAAATGCATACTTTCTGGGAACAAGTCACGCTTCCGAAGCTTTGCTTTAAAAACAGTATTGATATTCTACACGCCCCCGCAAATGCGGGACTTCCAATTCAAGGATCTTTTAAAAAGGTTCTTACAATCCATGATCTCTTTTCTGAGAAAGATTTTTCTTTCCGCACTTCAATAAAGTCATTTCAGAATTTTAAAGCCGCTCTAAGATATCAGCTGGACTGGCGTACTTCAATAAGAGCTGCTGATTTGGTGATCACTGTCAGTGACTTTTCTAAAAATGAACTTTTAAATTACGGGGTCACAAAACCTATTACAAGAATTTACGAAGGCACCCATTTTAAATTTGGGAAGCCGTCCGAAGCAAACAAACGATCTTACTTACTTTATGTCGGAACCTTTGACACCAGAAAGCAAACCGATCTATTGATCATAGATTTTTTAAAAACCAATGCAGATGTTGATCTTGTTTTGATCGGCAGGAGCGCAGGTCAGCAAAGCCGACGTTTTTCTTCAGACCGACTTTTCTTTTTGGAAAATATTTCCGACGATCAACTGGCATCGTATTATGCCAGTGCTTTGGCTTTTATCACTTATTCAAAAGCAGAGGGCTTTGGCCTTCCACTTGTTGAAGCCATGCATTTCGGAAAGCCTGTGCTTTACACGGGCGGAGGCGCAATTCCCGAAGTCGTTGGTGAAGCTGGCATCAATATCAGTAATACAGGGCTAGAAACCATTCTTCATCAGTTAATGTCCCAACCTTTGGACCTAGCGAATTTAAAAGATAAAGCCCTAAAACAAAGTAAAAAATTTTCTTGGGATGTAGCGGCTGGTGAAACTTATCTAGCCTATTTAAACCTAGTTAATTCATCTAAAAAATCAGCCACGACCGATTTATAATTGAAATGTTGTGCATATTTTAAAGCCGCAGTGGCGATTTTTGTTCTCTCTAATGGTTCGTCTAAATATATTTGAACTTTGGCTGCAAACTGCTCGGCTGTGTCTGCTAAAATAATGTTTTCGCGGTCTTTAAATCCAAGGCCCTGTGCACCTAAAGTTGTGGAAATAACTGGAATACCGTAAGCTGCGGCTTCAAGAATTTTTCCACGAGTTCCACTGCCCGACAACAGCGGCACCACTTCCAAGCCCGCTTGCTTTAGCAGCGAATCAAGGTCCGACGGCGAAGGGATTAAGGCAAAGTTATTTTTCTGACATATGGATTTAACTAAACTTCCTGGATTCCGACCAATAACCACCATTTCATATTTTCTTTTGATCAGTGGATGAATTTTATCAGCGTACCACTGAAGCCCTTGAATATTAGGAAAGTAGTCTAAGGCGCCGACAAAAATAACTTTTTCATTTTTTGAAGCCTCTGCAACTTTAGAAGGCCACCGAACCCCAGCGCGAGTTAATAAAATATTCTGGCGTCCGCTGATGGATTTTAACTTTTCACGATCTTCTGAGCTAAAAGAAAAAACCAAATCCGCATTTTTAAGAACCCAAGTCTCAGTGCTTAATAAATTCTTAGCTCTGATTTTTTCAATAATCTTAGGACCAACAATCTGGGTGTATAAATCAGATTCCACATTATGTGCAATATAACAAATAGGCGCTGGGTGCTTCGCTCCTGCCTTTAATGCCAAAAAAACCGCCGACAATTCTTCAGCTACGATAAAGTCGAATTGACCGGCCTCGATCATATTTTTTAAATCCTTACAAAATTTTTGGCCTGCTCTTTTTTCGTGGTAAGATTTAAAAACTGACAGCAGCTTTTCAGCATACGTTCGTTGACCAGAAAGATGACCGCCATTCCCATTCGAAGGATAGACACTTTGTACTTCATGGCCTTTACTCTTTAGCTCTAAAAGAAATTGCCGGCCTCTTTCCGCTGCGTGACCTAAGGCGCCGCTTGGATTTTCTTTCGTAATGTAAAGAATTCGCATGCTGAGTCCCTATTTTTTTTGAGCCAAAACTTGATTGTAAATCTGCAAATGCCTTTCAGCCATCGTTTCCCACGAAAACTTTTGACTGATTTCCAAAGATTTTTTTTCCAATTCCTGCCTCAAGTTATGATCATTTAGAACGCTTAGAGCTTGTTGCGCCCAATCTTTCGGATCCGTGGATTTTATAAAAGTCAGACCCACTAATTCAGCCTCATCGGAGACTGGCGTCGAAGTTAATAGTGCCTTACCTAAAGATAATGCCGCCTGAAGACTTCCTCGCCGCGGAGAAGCTCCGTCAGAGAATGGCAAAAGCATCAGCTCACATTCTTGAATTTTTTCACTCGATACTTCACGTGATTGGGGACCACACCACTCTATGGCCTCTGCCAGACCTTCTTTCCCGGCCCACTGACTCCAATTTTTAACATCTAAATCATTTTTATCAAAAGCTCCAACAAGGCGCAGACGAGCCATTGGAATTTGATTTTTAATGAGTTTAAAACTCTTAAATAAAATATCTAATCTTTTTACGCCATTGATAAATCCAAAAAATCCGATCAGCCCTTTTTGCAGGATCACCTCCTTAGCTAATCTAGGAACATTAGATCCAACCCAAAGGCAGTGGATTTTATCGTTAGCTTCAGGAAGCAATCGAAGCAGACTCTCAAATCTGCCAAAATCATTAACAATAACTGCGGCCGATTTCTGAAGTAAATTTCGATCTCGCCACTGCTGCCATTTAGTTTTCTGGAAGACTTCGTGAAACGTGACAATCAATGGTATATTGCGATTTGTAAGATAATTTAACAAAAGATAGCTTTGCTCAAAACTAAAGGCCTCATATTGCAAATGAATTAAGTCAAAGTCGGTCTTTAAAAGCGCCTTCCGAACTTTCAAAAGGACTCTAAGTCCTTTAAAAAATTTGAGGCTAAAATCTTTTCCCAGGGCTGTGTGTGATGCTTCGATGCCGGCCGAATTTAGGTGTTGGGTCAGAATTTCAGTGTAGTCACCGATTCCACAAATGAGGGGTGGTTGATGGGCTGAAATCATCAACACCTTCATCGACGTGGGACTTTACGTGCTAAAATGTAAATATTAAAACCCAGATTCATCCTTAGAATGATCGATAGTGTTTTCAAAATTCCATTTGTCAGTTTAATTAATATATTTCTTGAAATCCGGTATAAGTAAGAATGGGGGGCTTCTTTCCATTTTAAGTTCCACATTTCAGAATCAGAAAATCCATTATCTAAAACTTCAAAGCCAGAGATCTTTGAAATTTCCTGCAAAGAACGAGGATTGAAGTGATTGATATGG
>JAYWDA010000170.1:0-3464 GCA_043780105.1 Pseudobdellovibrionaceae bacterium
TTAAAAAAGTTCAAACCGTTTACGAAAATCGTTCCAATCAAAAAATTTCGCCAGAACAAAACCGCCTGCTCGAAAAAACATACAATGATTTAGTACGAAACGGGGCGATGTTAACACCTGAAAACAAAGAACGAATCCGCGCCATTGACCAAGAACTTTCTATTCTAGGTCCACAATTCTCAGAAAACGTTTTAAAAGCCACTAACAAGTTCGAAATGATTCTCGATAAAAAGTCAGACCTGGCAGGTCTTCCTGACGGAGCCATCGAAGCCGCCATGGTCGCCGCTGAGGCTAAGGGTCATCCAGGAAAGTGGCTTTTTAATCTTCAAGCTCCCAGCTTTATTCCATTTCTGACCTACGCGAAGAATCGTTCTTTGCGCGAAAAAATGTGGCGCGCTTATAGTTCTCGCGCCTTCCGCGATGAGTTCGACAACCAGGATAACGTCAAAAAAATTGTTCAGCTTCGTCATGACCGGGCTTATATCTTGGGATTTAAGACTCATGCTGACTATGTCTTGGCTGAGCGCATGGCCAAGGACACCAATACCGTTAATAAATTTTTAAAAACTCTTTTGAACGCTTCAAAGCAAGCGGCTCAAAAGGACCTCGATGAAGTCGTCAAGTTTGGTCGTGATTCAGAGTCCGTCATGAATTTCAAACCATGGGATTTCGGTTATTTTTCTGAAAAATTAAAAGAAAAAAAATATTCTTTCAACGAAGAAGAACTGAGACCTTACTTTCAGCTTGAAAAAGTCATTGAAGGTGTTTTCGAACATGCCCGTAGACTTTACGGCCTGACGTTTCAGGAAACAAAGAATGTTCAACCCTATCATCCTGAAGTCAAAGTTTACGAAATTCGCGATACCCTCAATCAGTATATCGGACTTTTCTACACGGACTTTTTTCCTCGCGAGACTAAAAAGGGTGGCGCCTGGATGACCACTTTCCGCGAACAAGGAATGATGTACGGAGCTGTTCAACGGCCTCACGTCAGCATTGTGTGCAATTTTACAAAACCAACACCGTCCAAACCGTCTCTGCTTTCCTATGATGAAGTGCAAACTTTGTTTCATGAATTTGGCCATGCATTGCATGGAATGTTATCGACTTGTACTTATCGCAGTATCGCAGGCACTAATGTCTATTGGGATTTCGTCGAACTTCCATCACAAATTATGGAAAACTGGGTGGCCGAAAAAGAGGGCCTCGATATTTTTGCTAGGCACTATCAAACCGGTGAGCCCATTCCTACTGAGCTGATGGAAAAGCTAAAAGCTTCGCAAAAATATCTAGCGGGCTGGACGTCTTTGCGACAGGTGACTTTCGCTATGATGGATATGACCTGGCATTCAACAAATCCTTCCCAAATTAAAGACGTCGATTCTTTCGAAGACTTAGCTACTTCCGAAACTCGCCTGATGGAGCGCATCTCCGGCACGAATTCGTCTTGCAGCTTTAGTCATATTTTTGCAGGTGGATATTCTGCAGGTTATTATTCTTACAAGTGGGCTGAAGTTTTAGATGCAGATGCATTTGAGTTTTTTAAAGAAAAAGGCTTATTTAATCCAGAAGTGGCGGAAAGCTTTCGTCGCAATATCTTGTCTCGCGGCGGAACTGAACACCCCATGGATCTTTATAAGAAATTTCGAGGTCGCGAACCTGATCCGAATGCTCTCCTTCGTAGGGACGGATTGATCTAATGTCTAAGCCGGAACTTTTAAGCTCGATAAAAAATGTTGCTATTGTTTATCGCCTTCACACGCCCCAGGCTGTGAGCATCAGTAAGAAAGTAACGGCCTGGCTGACGGAGCGGGGCTATCAAGCATTCACAGCGCCCGATCAAAAATTAATTCCTGGGACCACTTTAATTAAGACGTCTCGGCAATGGGACAAAATTCAGTTGGTGGTTGTCCTCGGCGGCGACGGCACTTATCTCCGAGCCGTCAGACTTCTCAGTGGTCGACGAATCCCCATCATTGGCTTTAATATGGGGTCGCTGGGATTTTTAACAGTTTACCGCGCCGAAGAAGTTTGTACGGTTCTTGAAAAAACAATGCAAGGTCGCTTGATCCTTAGTCCAAGGCGGATGATTGTTACAAAGGTCTACCGTGCCGGTAAACTAAAAGAAGAAGCGCACGCTCTGAATGATGTTGTTCTTGAACGGGGATCTTTCTCGCAATTAATAAATATTGCGATCTATAGCGATAAGCTTTTAGTCAGTGAAGTCAAAGCTGATGGTTTAATTGTTGCCAGCCCCACCGGTTCGACGGCCTACAATTTAGCCGCAGGAGGGCCGATCCTGGATCCTGAAGTCAGGGCCCTTGTTGTAACTTCAGTTTCACCGCACTCTTTGACCAACAGGCCCCTCATTTTTCCAGACGATCGAAAATTATCTTTTAAATTACAGGGCGCCGGAATGAAAGCCCATTTCGTCGTTGATGGACAAAAGCTGATGGAGATCACTCCCCAGGATGAAGTGCTTGTTGAAAAAAGCACTTATGATCATTGGGTGGTTCGAGCTCCAGGCTTTAACCCTTATCACTTATTACGAGAAAAATTAAAGTTTGGCGACCGCAGCTAGAGAGCAGCTAAAAAAGGAGATGATATGTTACTAGAAATTAAGGTTCATAACTTCGCGATCATTGAAAATATTCAAATTCAATTCAAGCAAGGCCTCAATATTCTTAGCGGCGAAACAGGCGCAGGAAAATCTGTTCTCCTGAAAAGCCTAGGCCTCCTGATGGGCGGAAAAGCCTCCGCTGAATCGATTCGCACCGGCGCGGAACAAGCCACCATTGAAGGTTCTTTCGATGTCTCTAAACGCAAAGACCTTCGTGAAAAACTCAAGGAATTTGGCATCGAATGTGAAGATGATATTTTGATCGTTCGCCGCGTGATCAGCCAAGGTGACAAGTCACGGATCTATTTAAATGGTCACCTTAACACGCTAGGCGTTTTGCGTGAGATTGTCGCGCCACTGATTGAAGTCACTGGCCACCAAGCTCCTTTGATCGAAATGACCGGCCAGCATGAAAATAAAAATCTTACCTCCAAAGCTTATCACATGGATATGCTCGATCAGGCCGCAGGACTTTTAGAAAAAAGATTTATTTATTCTGAAAAGTTTGAAACTTTCAAAAGAACCTTAACTGAAATTCGCGAACTCGAAGAAAGTTCCAAGTTCACAGCTCAACGCTTAGATTACCTCTTATTTCAGCGGGACGAAATCGGCAAATTGGATTTAGCACCTGGTGAAGATCTAGAGCTTGAATCTGAAGTAAAGCGCCTTAAAAATTCATCTCGAATTATGTCCTTTGTCGATTCTGCGGAAGCCGCACTGATCAGCGAAGACGACTCAGCCTTAGCACGAATTAAATCGATTCTCCGTAAAGGCCAAGAGATTGGTAATTTAGATCCTGTTTTAGCTGCGAAACTTTCTCAGCTGGAACAAGTTCAAAGTATTC
>JAYWDA010000171.1:0-4881 GCA_043780105.1 Pseudobdellovibrionaceae bacterium
CTGAAAACTCGCTTCATTATGTTTTGGATGGATGGCAGACGTCTAATCCCAATGTGAAGCCATTTTTTACGGATATGAAAAGCTTAAGGCTTTCACAAGTTGTAGATGCTTCTGGGCAAACGCTTTCAAAGACTGAGTTTTTGTCAAATTTAGTTACAACTACTTTAGAAGTTTATTTGAAGCTCGATGGAACTTTTGTTTCAGCGCAAATTAAATAGATAGAACTGCCTTGAAAACGGTTGCGATTTTTATAGCATTTGTTTTTCTTAGCGCGTGCTCCTACTTTGGGGCACCGCTTGAGCTTGCGCCAAGACAAATCTTACCGCAAGTTTTTGAAAAGCCTGATTTGCCGCCAAATTTTAAGCTTGAGGCTACCTATGATTCTATAAAAACAGGTTTCCTTGAACAAAAATGCATTTATTGTCATCAGCCCGGCCATAAAGCGTCAAGAGTGCCTCTTTTAACAAGAGAAGATTTATTGAATTCTCCGTTAGAGATTGTGATACCTGGAAATTCAGAAGAAAGTGATATTATCTTAGTCTTAGCAAAAGAAGCACGGAAGCCGATGCCTCCAAAGAATTCAAATGCTCCCTTGGTCACTGATGAGGACATTGCGATATTGAAGCAATGGATTGATAAAGGGGCGCCTTGATCAAACGAATTTTAAGCGGTCTTTTTTTTAGCAAAGAGGTTTTCATTGAATTCACAAACTCCTTCGATTCACGACCATAATACGATCAGTACCTCAATCACGAAAGCCAAGGATCCTGTTTGCGGCATGATGATTGATCCGGTCACAGCAAAAGGCGGGAAGTCTCATTTTAACGATCATGATTATTATTTTTGTAATCCAAAATGCAAAATTAAGTTTGATGCTAATCCCGAGCAGTACCTAAAGCCCAGTGCTCTGCCAGTCTCCAGCGAATCAGCTGCGGCGATTTACACTTGCCCCATGCATCCCGAGATAAAACAAAAAGGACCTGGAACCTGCCCGATCTGCGGGATGGCTTTAGAGCCCTTGGAAATGACTTTGAATGAGGGTCCTAATCTTGAATTATTGGACATGACCAAAAGATTCAAAGTTTCTTTGGTTTTTGCGGTGCCATTACTGTTGCTTGCGATGTCTGAAATGATCCCCGGTCTAAATTTACATTTAGTTTTCAAAAATGTCTCTTACAACTGGGTTCAGCTTATTTTATGTTTGCCGGTTGTGATTTATTCAGGACTGCCTGTTTTTGAACGTGGGCTTCAGTCCATTAAAAATAAAAATCTAAATATGTTTACTCTTATTGCGCTAGGGACAGGAATCGCTTTTCTATACAGTGTTTTTGCGACTGTTTTTCCGAGCTTTTTTCCAGCCGAACTTAAAAATCTCCATACCGGTGAGATGGGTGTTTATTTTGAAGCGGCAGCTGCCATTATTGCGCTTGTTTTATTAGGTCAGGTTTTAGAATTACGAGCCCGAAGTCGAACATCGGGCGCCATTAAAGCTTTGCTGGGTTTAGCGCCAAAAAAAGCCTTGCGAGTAGTGAACGGTCAAGAAGAAGAAATTGACTTGGCCGATGTTCAAGTCGGCGACTTATTAAGAGTTAAGCCAGGAGAAAAAATTCCCGTTGACGGTGTTGTCACATCAGGAAAAAGCTCAGTGGATGAATCCATGGTCAGTGGCGAGCCCATTCCTGTTGAAAAAGAAGCAGGATTAAAAGTGACCGGCGGAACCATTAACGGCACTGGTAGCTTTATTATGCAGGCTCAAAAAGTCGGTGCGGACACATTGCTGGCACAAATTGTTAAAATGGTTTCTGAAGCGCAAAGAAGTAAAGCTCCGATTCAAAAATTAGCTGACTTGGTGGCGGGCTACTTTGTGCCAGTGGTGATTGTTATTTCTGTCATTACGTTTCTAGTATGGTTTTTCTTAGGCCCTGATCCCAAGCTGACTTATGCCTTGGTCAATGCCATTGCAGTTTTAATTATTGCTTGCCCCTGTGCTTTAGGTCTTGCGACGCCGATGTCGATTATGGTTGGCGCTGGTAAGGGCGCGCAAAATGGAATTTTAATTAAAAATGCTGAGGCCCTAGAGATTCTTTCAAAGGTAAATACTTTAGTTGTTGATAAAACGGGAACGTTGACCGAAGGAAAACCAAGTGTCGTTAAAGTCATTTCAGATTCAATCACTGAAAGCGAAGCTTTAAAGATCGCAGCCAGCCTAGAATCCGTCAGTGAACATCCGCTGGCGGTAGCCATTGTAAAAGGCGCAAAGCTTAAAGGAATCGAGTCGCTTTTTAAAGTTGAAAACTTTTTGTCTCTAACCGGTCAAGGCATCCAAGGTTCGATTGAGGGAAAATCTTATTTTATAGGAAATTCAAAATGGATGCAGGAGCGCCAGGTTCAATTTGCGAAATTTGAAAAAGAAGTCGAGGCTGCAAGGTCACAAGGGCAGACCGTCATGTTTTTAGCCGAAGGACAAAACTTGGTGGCACTGATTGCTGTGGTTGATCAAATCAAAGCGACCGCTCAAAAAGCCATTCGTGACCTTCAAAATAAAAATATCGAGATCATTATGCTAACAGGAGACAACCAAGTCACAGCGCAAGCCATCGCTGGGCAGCTGGGGATTAAGAAATTTATTGCCGATGTGTTACCTCAGCAAAAAAAGGAAACTGTTGAAAGGCTTCAGAAAGAAGGTCGTATTGTTGCGATGGCTGGTGATGGCGTGAATGATGCCCCGGCGCTGGCGCAAGCCCATGTCGGAATTGCAATGGGACATGGAACCGATGTCGCGATTGAAAGCGCAGGCATAACACTTATTAAAGGCGATCTAATCGGGATTGTAAAAGCTCGAAACTTAAGTCTTCAAACCATGAAAAATATTAAACAGAATCTATTCTTTGCATTTATTTATAATCTTGTTGGGGTTCCCATTGCGGCCGGAGTCTTATTTCCTTTTCTTGGAATTTTATTAAGTCCTATGTTTGCAAGTGCTGCCATGGCTCTAAGTTCCGTTTCAGTAATTGTAAACGCCCTCAGGCTTGGGCAAAAAAGCTTGGACGATTGATCTCTTAATGGGACACTTGTCACAAAAGTTCCATTGGGTTCGTAATTAAGGTTAACTGGGATAGGTCACGCCAAATGCTTAATAGAATGATTAAATTTTCACTTTCTCACAGGCTTTTTGTTTTAGCTGGAGCGGCTTTACTGGTGGCTTATGGTGGATGGACCGCAAAAAACCTACCTGTGGATGTTTTTCCGGATCTTAACAGACCTACCGTAAATATTATGACTGAAGCGGCGGGCTTGGCTCCCGAGGAAGTCGAGACTTTAGTTACGTTTCCACTCGAGACCTCATTGAATGGGCTTCCTGGAGTTGAGCGAGTGAGGTCTAACTCGGGGGTGGGTTTAAGTATTGTCTATGTTGAATTTGCTTGGGGAACTGACATTTTTAGAAATCGTCAGTTGGTGCAGGAAAAGCTGGCATTAGCAAAAGAAAAACTTCCTCGGAACGTAACACCAGTGATGGGCCCGATCTCTTCGATCATGGGTGAGATTCAGCTAGTGGGATTAACCTCTAAAGATATTCGTCCCATGGATTTACGAACGCTTGCGGATTGGACGATAAGACCCCGGTTGCTAAGTATTCCAGGAGTCGCTCAGGTCATTTCCATTGGCGGCGGTGTCAGGCAGTTTCAAATTCTTTTGTCGGCAGAAAAAATTCAGCAGGCGCAACTGGCGATATCAACGATTGAAGACAGCCTTTCTAAAATCAGTCTTAATTCGACCGGTGGCTTTATAAATATTGAAAAAAATGAATCTTTAATTCGAATTTTGGGTGGAATTCGAAATAAGGATGAAATTTTAAATTCTGTTGTTGGAATGCATCTGGGCAGACCTGTCTTAGTAAAAGATATTGCAGAAGTTAAAGAAGCTCCGCAAATAATGCGTGGTGATGCCAGCGTGAACGCAAGACCTAGTGTGATCATGAGCATTCAAAAACAGCCTGGTGCTAGCACCATAGATTTAACCCTTGAAATTGAAAGAGCACTTAAGGAATTAGCGGTATCGCTTCCGAAAGGAGTGGAGCTTAATACAGAACTTTTTAAACAATCCCATTTCATTGAGGCATCGATTGAAAACGTCAAAGCGGCCCTTAGAGATGGTGTTATTCTTGTTCTGATTGTACTTTTTTTATTTTTACTTAATTTTAGAACGACACTGATCACGATGACAGCGATTCCGTTGTCGTTTGTTTTAACGGCTATTGTCTTTAAAATATTTGGTCTTTCTGTCAATACGATGACTTTAGGTGGCCTTGCCATAGCTATCGGAGAGCTTGTTGACGATGCCATTGTCGATGTAGAAAATGTTTATCGAAGGCTGCGCGAAAACCGTCAGAGTCCCCATCCAAAAAATCCTCTGATTGTCATCTACGAAGGCTCGAGTGAAGTCAGAAATTCCATTGTTATTGCAACGGTTATTGTCTGCTTGGTGTTTGTGCCACTATTTAGTATGGGTGGTATTGAGGGGAAACTTTTTGTTCCACTAGGCATTTCATATATTATTTCTTTGCTGGCTTCGATGATTGTCTCTTTAACAGTGACCCCGGCCCTTTGTTCTCTGCTTTTATCAAAAGATAAATTACTTGCGCATGAAGATGGGGCACTGGTGCGTTTTTTAAAAAAGATGGACGTAAAGGTCTTAAATTTTTCGTTGGCTCGACCTAAGACAATTATTGGAATCACTTTGGCATTTTTTTTCGCAAGCCTGCTTCTGGCCTCTCAAATGGGCCGAGATTTCCTTCCTAAGTTTAATGAGGGGACAGCCACAATATCAATGATGGCGGCTCCGGGAATATCGCTCGAAGAATCAAATAAATTAGGTGTTATG
>JAYWDA010000172.1:0-4678 GCA_043780105.1 Pseudobdellovibrionaceae bacterium
AATAAATTTCTTATTTTTAAACCCTCGACTTATGACGGCGAGATTTTGCTTTATCCTGAAAAAATAAATATTTTGGACCCACAAATTGATGCGATGGAAATTCGAATGCGAATTGGAATGGTTTTTCAAAAAGCCAATCCTTTCCCCAAATCAATTTTTGAAAACGTCGCTTACGGTCTAAAAGTTCGAGGGTTTAAAAATAAGAAATTTATTCAAGAGCGTGTTGAAAGCTCGCTCGAACAAGCGGGGTTATGGGAAGAAGTTAAAGATCGACTTCAAGGTTCGGCAGCGGCTCTTTCTGGCGGTCAACAGCAACGACTTTGTATTGCTCGCGCGCTGGCCACAGAACCTGAAATTTTACTTCTTGATGAGCCCACTTCGGCTTTAGATCCCATGTCGACATCAAGGATTGAAGACCTGATCGCCGAGCTTAAAAAGCGTTGGACCATTGTCATTGTCACCCATAACTTGCATCAAGCAGCCCGGTGTGCGGATTATACGGCTTTTATGTACCTAGGTGATCTTATTGAGTTTGATGAAAGCGAAAGAATCTTCACAAATCCCCGCGATCAACGCACAGAAAATTATATCACTGGGCGTTTCGGTTAATAGTTCCACTTTGACAGGCTCTACAAATAAATTTCTAATTAGAAGATGAACGATTTTTTCCAAAGCCCTCCGGTTCTAAGCAATACATTTAGAAGCGATTCTCTCTTAAAAAAGTACCTGGCAAAACGTCTACCGCAAGCAATGGCTCCTGAAATCCTCAATCATTTGGAACTTGTTGGAGAGATGGCGGCGACAACCTGGTGGCAATGGGCGCAAGAAGCCGAAAAAAATCCACCCAAGCATATTCCTTATAATCCTTGGGGAAAAAAAATTGATCAGATTGAAGTTTCAGCGGCTTGGAAAAACCTTGAAGCCGCTGCGGCTCGCGAAGGCATTGTTGCAAGTGCTTATGAAAAAAAATATGGACCCTGGTCACGAGTTTATCAGATGTCGCTTCTTTATCTCTTTCATCCCTCAAGTGCTTTTGTATCTTGCCCTTTGGCGATGACGGATGGGGCGGCCCGTGCCATTGAGCTTTTTGGAAGTGAGGCGCAAAAGAAAAAGGCCCTCCGCCATTTAACTTCACGGGATCCCGAACAGTTTTGGACTTCCGGGCAGTGGATGACAGAAAGAACCGGTGGCAGCGATGTCAGTGGTACATCGACAGTGGCTACAAAAAAAAATGAGCAGTGGATGGTTAGCGGCACTAAGTGGTTTACGTCCGCTACAACTTCGCAAATGACCTTGTTACTGGCGCGACCCGAAGGCGCGGAAGAGGGCAGCCGAGGACTGAGTCTATTTTATATTGAACTTCGAGATGCTGAAAACAAACTTAAAAATATCGAAATTCACCGTTTAAAAGATAAATTAGGAACAAAAGCCTTACCGACCGCCGAGCTGTCGCTTCTAGAAACTCCTGCCGAATTAATAGGTGAGATAGGTGGCGGAGTTAAAAAAATCTCTGCTCTGTTAAATATCACAAGGCTTTACAATTCGGTCTGCGCCCTCGGTCAAATGCGCAGGGCCCTGGATTGGGCACAAAGTTATTCAAAAGTTCGCGTGGCCTTTGGTAAAAAACTAATCGATCACCCGCTCCATCAGAACTTAATGCAAAGTTTAGAAAAAACTTTTGAAGATTGTTTTAAGATCACTTTTTTTGTCATTGAGCTTTTAGGCAAAGAAGAAACCCAGCAGGCAACTGAGAATGAAAAAATTATGCTCAGAGCCTTAACCCCGATTGTAAAGCTGTACACGGGTAAAAAAGTCCTGCAAGTCGTGTCCGAGGTCGTGGAAATTTTTGCAGGCGCTGGATATATTGAAGACACAGGAATTCCGACTTTATTAAGAGATGCCCAAGTGTTTAGTATTTGGGAAGGCACGACCAATGTTTTATCTTTGGATTTTCTGCGGGCCGCAGAAAAAGAGAATGCAATTTGGGTTCTGATCGAAGATTGGAAAACTAAAAATATTGAATTTCCTGAAAAGTTATCAGAAATCCTGGGCTGGCTTAAAAATGGCCAGCATGACAAAGTCGAATTCAATGCTAGGGAATTAGCCTTTTTGGTTGCTGAGATGGCGATTAAATCGGCAAATTTTTAAAGTCTAAATCCACCAGATCATTTTTTAACCAATCTAGTAAGTAAACTAATCCTACTTCAAGTGGAATCGAAGATTTCCAAGGCGCTAAATGGGCCCAAGCTTTTGTCAGATCGGGTCTTCTGATTTGCGGGTCATCGGTGGGTCGACCTATAAATTCAATTTTTAAATTTTTATCAGCAAATATCTTTTGAACTTTTTGGGCAAGTTCGAGGACGGAAAATTCAAATTCACTGCCAATATTAATGGGCTCAAATAAATCTTTTTGAGCATAGCTCCAAATTCCTGCGATCAAATCATCCACATAACAAAAGCATCTAGACTGTTTGCCATCCCCATGGACCGTCAGATTTTCACCTTTAAGTCCTTGCATTAAAAAGTTAATCACCACGCGGCCATCGGTCGGATTCATCCGAGGACCGTAAGTATTAAAAATTCTAACGAGACCATGTTTTGCGCCATATTTTTTATTAAATTCAAAAATTAAGGTTTCGCCCAAGCGCTTGGATTCATCATAACAAGAGCGGGGACCAAAAGAGTTGACGTTTCCCCAGTAAGATTCCTTCTGAGGGCTGGTCAAGGGATCGCCATAAATTTCACTGGTCGATGCAAAAATCAATCGAGCCTGATGATCTTTTGCAAAGTACAAAGCTTTTTCTAGGCCAATCGTATTGACCTTGATTGTTTCAAAAGCCAGTTTTTGATAAAGCGGTGGTGATGCAGGGGAAGCAAAATGAAAAACATAACTTAAGTTTTCTAGCCATTCCCCAGGAATTTGATTTTTCCAGTTCCAATCGGCTGTCACATCAGCGTTAATAAAAACAAACTTAAATCCTTTGGACCAGGAAGAGCCTGTTTTATCAGTACTAGAAACGCTTTGGGCGATGGCATTTAATTCGCTGACATTGCTCTGCATACCAGTGCAAAGGTTATCAACTCCGATCACAAAGAAACCTGCTTTTAAAAGTTTTTCGCACAGGTGGCTGCCCAGAAAGCCCGCGGCTCCGGTCACAAGTGCCGTCTTGCCGTGATGAGACGCTTGATCAGCCATTAGGAAGGTCTTCCTACAGAAATATATTCGAAGCCCATTTCAACAACGTCGGCCGTCGTATAAATATTTCGACCATCAAAGATCAGTGGCGTTTTTAACAGCTCTTTCATTTTCTTAAAATTAGGCTCACGAAATGATTTCCACTCGGTCACTATTAATAAAGCGTCGCAGCCTTTCAAAGTTTCATACTGATCATCAAAAAAAGTTAAGCTAGCCGCGCCTGCGAAATGGGCTTTTGCGTTTTCAGCAGCAACTGTATCAAAGGCACGCACCGTGGCGCCATCTTTCATAGCCCACTCGATGAGGTCCATGGCGGGAGCTTCACGTATATCGTCAGTTCCAGGTTTAAAAGCAATGCCCCAGATAGCAATGGTCTTACCCTTTAACGAACCCAATTTTTTCTGAACTTTGCTGTAAAAGTTTTTTCGTTGGTGAGTATTTACATTTTCAACACTCTCTAAAATTTCTAAACGTTCATCGCGGTCGCGGCCCGTGTGAATCAGGGCTCTAACATCTTTTGGAAAACACGAGCCACCGTACCCGACGCCTGCGTAAATAAAATGGGGACCAATTCTTGGATCTGAGCCCAATCCGCGACGGACATTTTCAATATCGGCACCGACTTTATCGCAAAGTCTTGAAAATTCATTCATCAAAGAAATTTTTGTGGCTAACATCGCATTGGCTGCATACTTCGTCATTTCACTGGAAAGGGGGTCCATCGTCAGATAGGGATTTCCGTTTTTTAGAAAGGGATCATAAATTCGCTTTAAAATAGCTGCGGCCTTTTCGCTTTCAACGCCGACCACAACACGGTGGGGTTTTAAGCAATCTTCAATCGCTGAACCTTCGCGTAAAAATTCTGGATTTGAAACAACATCAAAAGGAAAACTTTGTCCGCGTTTTTTAAAGGTTTCTTCAACTCGAGCTTTAATTTTTAAATAAGTTCCCACTGGAACAGTGGATTTAGTCACGATCAATTTATACTCATTCATATTCTGAGCAATTGTTTCAGCCACACTTAAGACATATTTTAAATCGGCAGAGCCATCGACATCACTTGGGGTTCCTACGGCAATAAAAATAATTTCGCTTTTGCTGACGGCCGCTTTTAGGTCTGTCGTGAAAGTGATACGCTTAGAATGAATATTATTTGTGATCAAAGCATCAAGGCCCGGTTCATAAATCGGCGAAATTCCGTCCTGAAGCTTGGCAATTTTTGCAGCATCAATATCAGCGCAGATAACATCATTGCCCATTTCAGCAAAACAAACACCGGTGACAAGCCCTACATAGCCCGTTCCAAAAACAGAAATTTGCATAAAGTCTTCTCCTCAGAAAAATAAACTTAATTAAAACACAATTCGAATCAGGTCGCTAGGACTTGTGCCAAACTTTGCACGACATAGTCTTGCTGCTGATCTGTCATTTCAGGATATAGCGGAAGGCTAAGAGCTCGACTTTGTAACCTGAAAGCCACGG
>JAYWDA010000173.1:0-1732 GCA_043780105.1 Pseudobdellovibrionaceae bacterium
GTGACTTGCCCTGTGGGTGAGCTTGCTCAGCAGATGCCGGCGGTTCATCCCGATAAAAAGCCTGAGCCAAAAGTTTGGAGTCGCGATAGGTCGGACCGAAAGCGCGTTGTGGTGTGCGGATTAGTGGCTGAACTTCGTGAAGTGATTACTAAAAAAGGCACGCGCATGGCATTTGGTCGCTTTGAAGACTTAAGTGGTAACTGCGAACTTGTGATTTTCCCTGACGTTTATGCACGCTATGAAACTTTATGTAAGGAAGAAAGACCCGTTTTAGTTGGT
This sequence comes from Pseudobdellovibrionaceae bacterium, assembly GCA_043780105.1. Classification (GTDB taxonomy): domain Bacteria; phylum Bdellovibrionota; class Bdellovibrionia; order Bdellovibrionales; family Bdellovibrionaceae; genus JAYWDA01. The sequence goes on from JAYWDA010000173.1 coordinate 280, forward strand.
GGGACTTTGGAAGTTGAAGAGGGTTTAGTTAAAGTGATGGTCGATCAAATGTCGACTTTGGAAGAAGCTTTGCAGAAAGCTCGGCATGTGGTGTTTCATCTGGGGCACTTAGAAATGCATGATTTTGAAAAACTAAAAACCGTTTTAAAAGAGCACCCTGGGCCCACAGAAGTCAGTCTGCAACTTAAGCTCGCGGACTTAGGGCAAGAAGTATTTTTAGAAATGGAAGAACAAATCAAAGTACAGATTGGCGCTGAGTTTATTGAATCCATGCATTCAAACTTTGGCACCACTGAATTTATTGAGTTAAGGAGTTAAATTTTGAGAATAATTTTTGTAAGCTTTTTAATTTTTTGGACTACGCAAGTTTTTGCGGAAGAACTGATTGAAAAAAACATTACGGTAACGACGACTTTGACAGAGGCACCAGCCGCAAGAAAAGAACTGCAAGAAGGCGCGGTCTCAAGACTGACAGAAGACTTAGCCCGCGAATTGATGGGCCCTGAAAAATTTGAAAAAAATAAAGGCCTGGTTCACAGTAAAATTGAAAAAATGTCGGGTCGCTATGTCTCTTATGTGAAGCCTGGTGATATGGTTTCGCTAAATCCTGGGCCTGGTTATTCAATGCCGTTTTTAATGAAAGTGTCTTTAAGCAGTTTAAAAACATTATTACAAAATGCAGGTCTTTTGAACGAAAACGACACTCTACCTGTGGTGCTTCCGATTATTAGTTTTTATGATCGCGTGGGTATTAGTGCCTTTAAATGGTGGCAGCCAGGGGATATTGGGAATAAAAAGTTTTTATTATATAATGCTCGGCAAGTGGAAGCGTCTTTAAGATCTAGTTTTAAAAAGCAGCAGTTTCATATGATTCGGCCCTTAGAGATGAATGCCAATCATTTGGTTCCAACGGTTTTTCAAAACGACCGGATATCACCCGATGACAGGGAATTTTTAGGGCGAATGTTTCAAGCTCCTTTAGTGATCGAAGGGGATATTGAATTCTCGAAAAGCCAATTAGGTTCTAACTTGTACCGGATTGATATTAAAATGTCGGCGATCCAATTAAGTAACAACCGACCCATTGCTGACGTTTCAAGAAAATATGAAACCGAAAGTGGATCGTTTGAAGCCGTGGTCGATAAAAAGCTTCATCAAGTCATTGATTCTGTTTGTCAGGATTTGGCGTCCCAAGTTTATGAAGCCTGGCAAAAGGGAAGCGTCGGAACAAATATCATCAGGCTAACAGTTCGTGGCGATGTGCCTTTTCAACAGCGAGAATTTTTAAAAGAAAAAATCCGTAATCAGATGACCCAAATTAGAAACATCAAAGAACGATTGATCAGTGGAAATGCCATTACTTATGAGGTTGATAGCACGTCGACGCCGCAAGAACTGGGCACTAAAATAAATCAGTTAGAATTTAATGGATTTCGATTTCAAACCTCTTCGA